>JANPCS010000284.1:0-7335 GCA_031431065.1 Hyphomicrobiales bacterium
GGTGTTTTCCGGCCTGGTGACAGCGCCCCTCATCATGCCGGAAGTCATCACCGGCATTTCCATGCTCATGCTGTTCCTGATGATGGCCCAGTGGATCGGCTGGCCAGGCAGCCGCGGCTTCACCACAATCACAATCGCCCACATCACCTTTTCGATGACCTATGTCACAACCATCGTGCAGTCGCGCCTGTCGTCGATGGACATCGCCATCGAGGAGGCGGCGATGGATCTGGGCGCCAGGCCGTGGCGGGTGCTGACCGATGTGACTTTGCCGGTCATCTCGCCTGCCATTCTGGCCGGCTGGCTTCTGGCTTTTACGATTTCATTGGACGACGTGGTGATCACCAACTTCACCACCGGCCCCGGCGCCACCACGCTGCCGATTCTGATCTGGAGCAAGGTGAAGCTCGGCGTGACGCCCGATATCAACGCGCTGGCTACCATCATCGTCGCCATTGTGGGATTGAGCGTCGCGGCGGCGGGCTTCCTCATGCAGCGCGCCGAAGCCCGGCGCGAGCGCGACATCCAGATGGCGGTGTCCGCCAATGGCTGAGAAGGAGCACAATCGCCAGCTCGGTTTCATTCGAACTGCCCCCGGCGGCGCTGGCTCTGGCCTGGTGCGTTATGGCGCTGCCATGCATCTCTATCAAAACCGCTTCATCTCACCCGGCACGCTCGAAATATTCCGCGTCTGCGCGCTTGATGACCGCCTCGACCCGTTGGCCGAGTTGCAGCGCCTTGGCCTCGATCATGACATTCACTTTCTCAAGGAGATCACGCCGCCATGAAACGTGTTCAATCGCAGGACCGCCGCATCGCCAATATCCATGAGGCCGAATTCAAGCCCTTCGTCTATGAGGATGGGGTGGCGCTGGGCGACACCGTGCTGCAACTGGACGACAGCCTTCCGATCGGCGTCGGCTTCCACGTCTACCGCATGCCGCCCGGCATGACGACCAGGCCGCATCGCCACAATGGCGACGAGCAGTTCCTCATTCTCGAAGGCGGGTTGATCGAGAATGATGGCACGGTGTTCCGCAAGGGCGATCTCGTGTGGCTGCGCGATGGCACCGAGCACAATTCGCACACACCCAATGGCTGCCTGCTCGCCGTTCACATCGCCGCAACCGAAACCGCCGTTGAATGAAACCGCCGGACCTCATTGTCATCAATGGCAATATCGTCGCCATGGATGCGCTGTTCCCGCGCGTTCATGCCCTGGCGGCGAGAGGTGGCCCTGTCTCGGCGCTGGGCAGCAATGAAGTGATCCGTACACTGACCAACTGTTCCACCCGCGTCATCGATCGCGAAATTGTGACGTGCGACGTCTGTGCTATTGGTGCCACTGAGGTGTTGCTGATGCCGTTGGCGGGCAGGGCGGTTCATCGGGCAGGTGTATTCGGCTAAGCCTTCAATGCGGCGCGCCCACAAAGGCCTGCAGGGTGCGGGTGGGGCCGATGGCCCAGAGCTGGCGCAGCGCAGTATCGAAAGCCTTGGCAAACACCGGATGGCGCCCGGTCTCGCCATAGATGTCATGCATCGCCAGCCAGGCGGACGGATCATCCTTGGCGGCACGCGCCGTTTGCTGCAGGCGATCCCAGATCGGGTCGTTTGCCGCGATCACTTTGCCGCTCTCGCTGGTGCCGCAACAATAACGGCACCACAGCGCCGATTCGAGCGCCAGGCCGTCAACACTTTTGCCCGCCTTCAGGCGGTCTGCCGCCGGCGGCACGATGAATTTCGGCTGCCGGTTGGAGCCGTCAAAGGCCAGGCGCGGGATGGTGTCGCCGATTTTCGGATTGGAGAAGCGGCGCTTGATCAGCTCGTAGTATTCGTCGAGATCGACGCCAGGCACCTTGCCGACCGTCGGCATGATTTCATCGCGTTCGATTCGTGAGAAAAAACCACCGACCAGAGGATGCGCCATAGCGTCGTGCACGAAATGAATGTCGAGCAGGCTCGCGGCATAAGCAATCGCCGCGTGGCCGCCGTTGAGGATGCGGATTTTCATGAACTCGAAGGGCGTCACATCATCGACGAACTGCGCGCCCGCGTCCTCGAAGGCCGGCCGGCCGCCGGGGAAGCTGCCCGAGATAATCCATTGAATATATTCCTCGCAGAACACCGGCCAGCGGTCGCTGATGCCGAAGTCCTGCGCGAGAAGCTGGCGCTCGCGGTCCGTGGTGGCGGGAACGATGCGGTCCACCATGGCATTGGGAAACGAAACATGGGCCTCGATCCAGTCCGCCAGCCCGGGGTCGGACAGCCGCGCTACGCCGGCCACCGCGTTGCGCGCCACAACGCCGTTGTGCGGAATGTTGTCGCAAGACATCACGGTGAAGGGCGCCACCCCGGCGGCGCGACGTCTTGCCAACCCCAATGCAATGAGACCGAAGGTGGTGGCGGGATCGCCGGGGTTTGTGCCATCGCGGACAATCTGCGGATCGCCTGCATCGAAGATTCCCGTCGCCGGATTGATGAAGTAGCCGCCCTCGGTGATGGTGATCGAGACGATGCGTATCCGCGGGTCGGCAAGCGTGGCGATCAGCCGGGATTTATCCGTAGGCGGAATAAAGTCGATCATCGAGCCGATGACCCGGGCCTTGCTCCATTGAGCTTCCTGTTCGACGACCGTGGTGAGCCAATCCTGTGCCTGCAGGGCATCGTGCATGCGTTGATCGGCGGGCAGAACGCCGGCGCCGATGATCGCCCAGTCGAGATTCTTGCCTTGATTGAAAAGCTCGTCGAGATAACGTGCCTGATGACCGCGATGAAAATTGCCCAGCCCGAAATGCAGGATGCCCGGCGACAAATCGCTGCGCTTGTAACGCGGCACCGCCACCCTGAGGTCCAGCGAGTGCAGGGTCCTGAGGGAGAGACCCTGTGGCATCAACTCATCCATTGGCCGCCGTCCACGTTGTAGGTCTGCGCGACGACATAGTCGCTGTCTCTGCTGGCGAGGAACACCGCACAACCGACATGATCTTCCGGCCTGCCCATGCGGCCGAAGGGAACGCCTTCGCCGACGAGGCGCTTCTTCTCGCCGATCGGGCGGCCTTCATATTGCGCGAACTGGCGGTCGACGGCGTCCCACATCGGCGTATCGACAACGCCGGGCGCGATGCCGTTGACGTTGATGCCATGCTTGATGAGGCCGAGGCCCGCCGACTGGGTGATCGAAATGACCGCTGCCTTGGTGGCGCAATAGACCGCGACCAGTGGTTCGCCACGGCGCCCGGCCTGCGAGGCGAAGTTGATGATCTTGCCGCCCTTGGCCCGCTGTTTCATGCCGACTGCCACCTCTTGCAGCATGAAGAGCAGTCCTTTGACATTGACCGCGAAGACCGCGTCGTAGCTCTTTTCTGTGATCTCGCCGATCGGCGCCATGTCGAAGACCGCGGCGTTGTTGACGAGTATATCGATGCCACCGAAACGCTTCTCGGCATCGCCTACGCAAGCCTTGATCGAGTCCAGCTTGGTCACATCGAGGTGGCAGGCATAGGAACCATTGCCGATGCGTGCCGCGGTTTCCTTCGCTACCGCGAACTCGATGTCGGCGACACAGACCTTTGCCCCTTCGCGCGCAAATCCTTCGGCCAAGGCCGCTCCGATGCCGCGCGCGCCGCCCGTAATGATCGCTGTCTTGTTGTTCAGTCTCACGTCACACCTCTTTTCAAGCCAGAAACGAAATCGCCCGGCTGGCCAGCGCCATGGCCGGAGCGTTGGTATTGCCGGAGGGAATGAACGGCATGGCGGAAGCATCGATCACCCGCAATCCTTCCAGGCCGCGCACGCGGAGTTTGGAATCGACGACGGCTTTGTCATCGCCATCAGGCCCCATGCGGCAGGTGCCGACCGGATGCCAATTGGTTTTAACCGTGCGGCGGCAATGGGCGGCAAGCCCCGCATCATCGGTGATGTGCTGTCCGGGCAGGAGTTCCGCCGTGATTCGGCCGGCCAGCGGTTTTTGCTTGAGAACCTCGCGGGCGAAGCGCAGGCCGGCGATTTCGAGCCGCAGGTCGTCGGGTTCAGCCAGATAGTTGTTGTCCACCACGGGCTTGTCATATGGGTCAGCCGAACGCAGGCGCACCGTGCCCCGCGACCTGGGCCGCAGCAGGCAGACATTGAGCGTGACTCCATCCTGGCGCTTCACATCTGTGATGTCGCCATCGAGATAAACAGTGGGTACGCAATAGAGTTTGATCGATGGCCTGTCGCTGCCATCGGGATCCATGTAAGTGCAGGCCTCGACGCCGGAACTGGTGACCGGGCCGGTGCCGAACAGCAAGTATTGCAGGCCGTTGCGCAGCGCCCGCCAGCCTTTGTCTTCGCCATAGTAACCGTAGTGGCCATTGGTGGCCGCGACCGCCGGCACTTCGTGATGATCTTGCAGGTTTTCGCCGACGCCATCGAGCTGGTGCAATGTCTTAACGCCCATCTGCGCCAGATGGGCAGCCGGGCCGATGCCCGACAACATGAGAACCTTGGGAGTGTTGTAACTGCCCGCCGCCATCAGTACTTCGCCGTCGCAGCGCGCCGTGGCTTCGGCTCCACCTTTGAGATAAGTGACGCCGACACAGCGCCGGCCTTCGAGAATGACGCGCGAGACGGTGCATCCGGTTCGCACCATGAAACGCGAGTTGCTGCCGATCCGAGACAGAAAGGCGTCTACGGCGTTGCACCGCCGGTTGCGGTGGGTGTTGTACTGCATCGTGCCGGTGCCCAGCTGGCGGGCGCCGTTGAAGTCCGCATTGCGCGCAATGCCAAGCCCTTGCACCGCGAGCACATAGTCTTCCGTCAACTGACAGGTGCTGCCCACGCCCGACACATGCAACGGTCCTTCGATGCCGTGCCATTCGTCATTGAACTGATGATTGCATTCCATGTTGCGGAAGTGCGGCAGCATGTCCGCGAAAGACCAGCCGCTCTTGCCGCCGAGAAACGCATCCCAATGATCGTAGTCTTCATGCTGGCCGCGCGTGTAGACCATGGCATTGACCGACGAACCACCACCGAGAATCGCCGCCTGGCCGACGGCTGGTGCCCGGCCGTTCAAGTGCACCTGCGGCACCGGTTGATGCATTTCGACAATCGGGCTGCCCTGGATGCCCTTCATCCACGCAGCGGGCATAGGCAAGAAGAATGCCGCGAGACCCGAAGGCTTTGCCGGACCGCGCTCAAGCATGAGAACCTTGGCGCCGTTCTCCTTGACCAGCCGCCAGGCAGCGACACAGGCCGATGAACCACCACCGACGATGATATAGTCGAAGGACTCAGTCACGTGCCAAGGCCAAACCCTCACTGTCGAAGCGGTGCACGCGGTCCTTGTCCGGCGTCAGGGCAATGGCGTCGCCAGGCTTTCCGGCAAACTCGCCGGACGTACGCACCACAAGGCTGCCCAAGTCACCGGCATCGACATGCAGGAACGAGTCGGAGCCGAGATGCTCGGCCAGCAAGATGGTGCCATTCCACAGGCCCTTGCCGGCCACGATGTTGATGTGTTCGGGACGGATGCCGATGCTATGGGCCTTGTGCTTGGCGGCTTCCGGGCCCTCGACGATGTTCATTTTCGGCGAACCGATGAAGCCGGCGACAAACAGCGACTGGGGTTTGTTGTAAAGGTCAAGTGGCGAGCCCACCTGTTCGATGTGGCCCTTGTTCAAGACCACGATGCGGTCGGCCATGGTCATTGCTTCGACCTGGTCGTGCGTCACATAGATCATTGTGGTCGCAAGGTTCTTGTGCAGCTGCATGATGAACACGCGCATGTTGACGCGCAAAGCCGCATCGAGGTTTGACAGCGGCTCGTCGAACAGGAAGGCCTTCGGCTCGCGCACGATGGCCCGGCCGATGGCAACGCGCTGACGCTGGCCACCGGAAAGCTGTCCCGGTTTGCGATCGAGGTAGTCCGATAAATTCAACGTTTTCGCAGCATGGTTGACTTTGTTGTCGATCTCGCTCTGTGGCATTTTCGCCATTCTGAGCGGGAAGGCAATGTTGTTGCGCACACTCATGTGCGGATAAAGCGCATAGGACTGAAACACCATGGCGAGGCCGCGTTCCGATGGGCCGACTTTGGAGACATCCTTGCCATTAATGACGATTTCGCCGGATGAAGTGTCTTCAAGCCCGGCGATCATGCGCAGCAGGGTCGACTTGCCGCAACCCGAGGGGCCGACGAAAACAACGAACTCGCCATCCCTGATCTCAAGGTTCGCACCAGGAATGATCTCCGTATCGCCGAAGGCCTTGCGGACATTCTTGAGTGTGATCTGGCCCATTATTTGACTGCTCCAAAGGTGAGGCCCCGCACCAATTGGCGCTGCGAGAACCAGCCGATGATGAGAATCGGCGTGATGGCCATGATCGAGGCGGCGGAAAGCTTGGCCCAGAACTGGCCTTGTGGATTGGTGTATTCGGAAATCAGGAAGCTCAGCGGCGCGGCACTCTTGGTCGTCAGATTGAGAGTCCAGAACGCCTCGTTCCATGCCAGGATCAGACTGAGCAGGCAGGTGGACACGATGCCGGGTATGGCCATGGGGGTGAGAATTCGGGTGAGTTCGCTCCACAGGCCGGCGCCGTCCATGCGCGAGGCCTCGAGAATTTCGCCGGGGATTTCCTTGAAATAAGTGTAGAGCATCCAGATCATGATCGGCAGGTTGATCAGCATCATGAGGGGCACCATGCCCCAGTGACTGTCGAAAATGGTGTAGTCGCGCAGATCGATGCCGTTGCCCCAATCCTTGAAGACCAGGCCGTTGCGGTTGAAGATCAGGTAGATCGGCACCAGTGCCCCGGCGGGCGGCATCATTTTCGTGGACAAAATCCACAGGAGCGAGTCGGACGTGCGCCTGGTCCACACCCAGATGGTGGGCGGAATGCACACCATCAGAAGCAGCCCGAAACCCAGCCAGGCATTGGTGACCACCCAGCCATTGGAATAAAGGATAACGAAAGCGACAGCGAGAGTCGCCAGCACAATCCCAGCCCAGGTGAAGCCATTCAGTTTGCTGGAATGCTCGGCACGCGGCGCGAAGGCCATGGACCATGCGGCGGGAACCGCGAAGAGCAAGCCCAGAAGCGTGGAAAAGCCGGCGATAATGACTGTGTTGGTGAGGTAGGCCAGATAGTCCGAGCGGCTTTGAACCTCGGCGAAATTTTCCAACGTCCATGGCGTCAGAAAAAGTGTCTGCGGCAGCGAATAGGCATCGGACTCGGACTTGAAGGCTGCGATGGCCGTCCACAAAATTGGGAAGAACATGAGCACGCCCAGTTTGCGCATCCAGGACTGATTCGTGATCTCGGTCGCACCACACTTGGGGCAAACAGTTTCAG
>JANPCS010000285.1:0-2684 GCA_031431065.1 Hyphomicrobiales bacterium
CTGCCCCTCATCAAGGCTATCAGCGCCTGAGCGACTTGCTCAATCAACTTGCCTGCGCGCCTAAGTCACAAAAAACGGTTATCTACCAATCAAGCCATTTGTAGCGTCGTCTAAACATTCGTTTTTACACAGCCTCGGCCACAAGGCGACATTGCCCATTCTGAAATTATCGCAACTCACCCTAGCCAACGACTTTGGCAATGAGAGTGACGGCAATGCGGCGGGTGACGGTCACTCAGGAAGCCCCGCCTTGCGGAGTGCCTCCACGAAGTGCTCCTGCAGCTCGGGGTCGTCATAGTTTTTGAAGCGGGCAACATCCTTCAGTGACAAGCCGGGGCGCAACTCCCGCAATCTGGCTAAAGCCTGCTCTGCGCCGTTGGCGTCATCGATCTGCGCGCAAGCGGCCGCGAGGAAAAGCCAGGCTTCTATGTAGTGGGGCGGTAAGCTCTGAAAAGACTCAACCGCTTCCGCATAGCGCTTGAGATCAAAGAGAGTGAGACCACGAACTGTCGCAAACCAATCCGGCACGAACGGTCCCTGAGCGATCAGTCTATCAATCGTCGCGAGTGCCTTGGCCGGGGTGCCGCTACTGCGTTGCCAGTTTGCATAGTCGCCTTGGATCTGGATGTCGGCGGGATTGAGTGCCAGCGCCCGCTCGAAATAAGGTCGGGCGCCCGCGTTATCTCCGCGGTAGAAAAGAACCATCGCCTTCGCCCACTGGCTGGCGGCGTCATTTGCGTCGAGTTCGAGGGCACGACCGGCGGCAGCATCCGCCTGAGCTATGAGGCTCGGGGCGGCAGTGTTGGCGTAGAGGTTGGAAAGTAAGAGCGCGGTCGCCAGCCAGGCATGGGCGACCGCGAATTTGGAATCGATAGATACCGCCTTGGCGAGGAATGGCACGGCCTCGAGTTCCCGATTGCTGTTGCACAGCTCACGGCCTTGCAGAAAGTAGTCATAGGCGGACCAGCTTGCCGTCGGCTTGGCCCGGGCGATGGCGGCTTCGGCGGCCGCCATCCGGCCTTCGAGCATCGAGACAATAGCCGCGACAACCTCGTCCTGGACGGCGAAGACATCGGCGAGGTCGCGGTCGTAACGATCTGCCCAGACGTGGCTGCCGGTTTTAGCATCGATCAGCTGAGCCGTGATCCTGAGGCGCGATCCCGACTTGCGCACGCTACCCTCAACCACATAGGCAACGCCGAGGGCCCGCGCCGCCTCGACCGGGCTCTTGCCTTTGCCACCATAGTGAAAGGCAGCGAGGCGAGAAGCAACCGTGAGTCCTCTGAATCGGGCTAGCTCGATCGTGATGTCCTCGGTAATGCCATCGGAGATGTACTGCTGGCCCGAGTCACCGCTCAGATTGTCAAAAGGCAGCACAGCGATTGACGGCCTGGACTGCGCCGGCTGCCCGGTTGCCGCTGGACTTGCCGGATCGCTGGGACCTGATCCGTCCGACTTAGCAACCGGCCTAGGCCCGGCATATTTGTATCCCCGGCCATGCACGGTGACGATGAAAGCAGGGTCCAATGCCTTCCTGAGAGCCGAGACATGCACCTGCAGTGTATTTTCCTCCACCACCACGCCCGGCCAAACAGCGGCGAAGATCGCGTCCTTGCTGACCACTTCACCGGGCTTGTCCAACAAGACGCAGAGCAAATCGAAGGCGCGCGCCGACAGATCAACCGGGCCATCCGGCCCCTCGACGCGCCGGTCTTGCCGCCGCAGCCGGTATGGTCCGAATACCTTATCCATCAGCCAGTGCCAGCTTAAGACCGGCGATCAGACGCTCGCGGACTTTCGCATCCCTGTAGGGTTCGTGTGACACGCCAAGGAGCCAATCGGGTTCGCGGCCCTGCTGCCGCAACTTTGCAAGAGCCGCACGCGCCTGCTCGACACGCCCCAGATGCCCGTAACAAGCCAAGGCATACATGATGTCCCAGGCATGATCGCATTGCGGCTCAACGCCTGCGAGTGCTTCCTCGTAACGCTCCTCGGTGAATGCGATGACGCTGTTGAATTCGGCAAACCAAGGCGGCGGCAAGGGCTCGAGCCGCAGTGCCTGAGCCATCAAGTCCCGGGCTTCGGTGGACCGGCCGTCATAGGCCAAAGTCAGGCCACGGTTGACCAGAATTCCAGGTTCGCCGGTCTTGAGAGCCAGGCCTCGTTCGCTGGCACGCAAGGCGGCAGTGAGATCGCCGGTGCACAACAGCGCATACGTATGTATGGAGTGGTTGATGGCCTTGAGAGGATCGAGTGCAACGGCCCTGGCGCTGAGTTCGGCCGCCCTCGTGGCGTTCTCCGCGGAGAAGTCATAAACCCAGGCGGAGCAATAGGTGCAGCCGACCCAGGCCAGGGCCTCGGCATTGCCGGGGTCAAGGGCGACGGCTTGTTCGAAACATCGCCGCGCCACCAGATCGCTGGTCGGGGTAAACGTCCGGTAGTGCCAATAGCCTTGCAACATGTGCTCGTGGCTCGTCAGGCTCGCATGTGGCTTGGCGGTGCTCCGCACGTTGATCTCGACTGCCAGATGGCTGGCAATGGCGGCG
Organism: Hyphomicrobiales bacterium; assembly: GCA_031431065.1. GTDB lineage: Bacteria > Pseudomonadota > Alphaproteobacteria > Rhizobiales > Aestuariivirgaceae > Aestuariivirga. Next base: position 2,547 of record JANPCS010000285.1, read on the forward strand.
GCGACAAGCTCGCTGATCTCGTCTTGAAGAACGAAAATGTCTGATACGGGCCGGTCATAACGCTCAGCCCATATAGCTTCACCCGTTTCTGCACTGGACAGGCGCACGGCGATACGAACGCGCTCGCCGGCGCGCCTG
>JANPCS010000286.1:0-2241 GCA_031431065.1 Hyphomicrobiales bacterium
CATGATTATTTCATGAACAACCCGTCGCTCTCTGGACGCGGGCGTTCGCTGGCGGGTAATGTGCCGCCCGAAATCATCGAGCGTCCCAAAAAGAAGACCAAGGCGAAATCGTGAACTGGCACAGTGGATACCGTACCGAGCCGCCGAAGTACCGGCCGGTTGCAGTCGTCGACATCGGCTCCAATTCGGTGCGTCTCGTGGTCTATGACGGACTGCGGCGCTCGCCCTATCCGATCTTCAACGAGAAAATACTCTGCGGACTTGGCCGTGGCGTGGCGACCAGCGGCAAGCTCAATGACGAGGGCATGACCAGGGCTTTCGCGGCGCTGAAGCGCTTCCGCACGCTGGCCCGGCAAATCGGTGCCAAGCAGGTTTTTGCGTTGGCGACCGCCGCGGCGCGCGAGGCGGAAAACGGCGAGCAGTTCATCGCCAAGGCGGAAAAGGCGCTGGGCTGCCACATCAGCGTGCTCTCGGGCAAGGAAGAGGCGCGCTACGCCGCACTTGGCGTCATGGCCGGTATCCCCGAGGCCGATGGTGTTGCCGGCGACCTGGGCGGCGGTTCGCTGGAACTGATCGACGTCAAGGACGGCAAAGTACGCGACGGCATCACTCTGCCGCTGGGGCCTTTGCGGTTGATCGATCTCTCCGGCGGCTCGATCGACAAGGCCAAGCAGATTGTCGATCAGGCGTTTGCCAAAACCGATATCCTGAAGAAACTCAGTGGCCGCACCTTCTATACGGTGGGCGGCACGTGGCGAAACCTTGCCAAGCTGCACATGGCGCAATCACGATATCCTCTGCATGTGCTGCACTGCTACCGGCTGTCGCGGCAGCAGGCGATGTCGCTGTCGGGACTGGTACTGGGTCTCTCCGTAACGTCGCTGAAAGAGGTCCACGAAGTATCGAAAAGCCGCACCGATACCTTGCCGTTTGGCGCTCTGGTGCTGGAACGGCTGCTGGCCCACAGCAAGCCGGCTTCGGTGGAAGTTTCGGTTTATGGAGTGCGCGAGGGGCTGCTCTATTCGAAACTTCCCAGCCGCAAACGCGACAGCGACGCGCTGCTGGCCTCGTGCTGGGATTTCGCCAGGCGCTATGCACGCTCGCCCGAACACGAGATCGAACTCTGCGACTGGACCGACCAGCTGTTCGGGCCGGGATTATTGAAGGAAACCGAATACCAGAAGCGCTTGCGCTATGCCGCCTGCCTGCTGGCCGATATCGGCTGGCGGGCGCATCCCGACTATCGCGCCGAACGTTCGCTCGGCATGATTTCGCAAGCCGCTTTTGTCGGTATCGACCATCCGGGCCGCGTGTTTCTGGCGCTGACCGTTTTCTATCGCTACGATGGCGTGAACATTGACGATTACCTGACGCGGCTGATCGATGACGACACGCATCAGCGTGCCCATCTTCTCAGCAGCATTTTTCGGCTGGCCTATATCCTGTCGGCCGCCATGCCGGGCATGCTGCCGAAGATCGGCCTCAAGCTCGGCGATAACCGGACACTGGTGCTCACGTTGCCGAAGAAACTCGCCGATCTTGGCGGCGAGCGCATCGACAAGCGGCTGGGCGGACTGGCGGCGGAACTGGGCCGCACCGGCAAAGTGTTGATCGGCAAGTAGCGCATTCTATTCGGCGGCGGTCTGCATGGTTTTTGCAAGCGCCGGCAGAACACGCACCCGCCCGCGCTCGAAGCCGATGACCGCTTCACCGCGCTTGATGGCGAGCGCCAGGTCGCCGAAGAGTTCGCGGCGCCAGCCGTGCATCATCTGGACATCGGCGCTGTCATTCTCGGCGACAGCTTCGATATCGGAACTCGAAGCGACAAGTTTTGGCGCAATGCCCTGCTGCTCGCAGACGACCTTCAGCGCCAGCTTCAACACTTCGGCGGCGGCAAGCGCTGTCTCGCTCATGTCATCGCGGCCATCGTCGGGCTGGGGCAGGGACTTGGGGTCGATGTCGAGACCGGCTTTCACCGCCTTCAGGATGCCATCGCCGATGCGCGAGGTTGACATGCCCTTGGGCAATGCGCGGAGCTGGTTCAAGGCCTCGCGGGTTTGCGGCATCTGGACGGCGACTTCAGCCAGGGCGTCATCCTTCAGGACGCGCGCACGCGGTACATTCTTGTCGCGGGCTTCGCGCTCGCGCCAGGCGGCAAGCTGCACCAGAACGCCCAGTTGCTTCTTGGAGCGCAGGCGCACTTTGATGCGCTTCCAGGCGTCCTCAGGTTCGGTGCGGTAA
>JANPCS010000287.1:0-12578 GCA_031431065.1 Hyphomicrobiales bacterium
GAAAGCAGACGCCGGCTCCGATCACCTATGTCAACGGCCGGCCAGTCAGCGAGGGGCCAACCGCCTCCTCAAATGACAACAAGCGTAGGAAGCTCGTCCTGGCCGGTATCGTCTTGCTGGCCGCGGTATCGGCATTCGCCTTCAATATTCTGGCGAAGCCGAAGGCTGTGAAGCAGACATCGTCGATCGATACTCCGGCTTTGGCCGTGCCGGTTGCTCCAAGCGCCTCGAATCTCTCCGCACCTGCGCAGCCAGCGACTGATACTGTTGGCCCTCAACCCACTCGGAAAAACTCGCGGCTCTCGACTATTGCAATACCTCCAGCCGACGCGATGATGACTGGGTCCATACCAGTCAAGAAGACCGACGCGACGCTTGCGTCCATTGTCGCGGAACCTGGGGAATCGCGGGCCGAGATGCCGCCGCCTGAGTCAGGTTCCGTGGAACTTCGCGCCGCCGCTGCGCGGGGCGATGCCAAGGCGCAGTTCATCATTGCCAGCCGGTATCTCGACGGCCAGGGCGTTGCGCAGGATCTGCCGAAGGCTGCGTATTGGTATCAGCTGTCGGCGGAGCGAGGGCTTGCGCCGGCACAATACCGCCTGGCGACGCTGTTCGAGCGTGGCAAGGGCGTTCCGCAAGATCCTGCCACGGCACTCCTGTGGTACGAGCGCGCCGCGGCCGGCGGAAATGTCAAGTCGATGCACAATGCGGCGGTCATCGCGGCTGGAAACCAGGCTGGAACGCCCGACTACGACAAAGCATTTCGCTGGTTCAAGTCGGCGGCCGAACGTGGGCTGCACGACAGTCAGTTCAATCTGGCCGTTCTTTATGAACGCGGCCTCGGCACGCCGGTTGAAACCGAGGAAGCCTTCTTCTGGTATACGCTCGCCGCCAAGCAGGGAGACAGCGACGCGGCAAAGCGCGCCAGCAAACTCGCTGCGGCGCTCACCGGAGTCGAGGCCAAAAGCGTGACGGAACGGGTGGCAACCTGGTCGCCGCTTTCAGAAGCCGGCGAGGCGAATGTCGTGGCCCTGACCGACCCGGCGTGGAACGGCAAAACTGCCGCGCAGCCAACAGAAGCCAAGATCATCCCCAGCGAACCTGCCGTCCTGTCGCAGTTTGAGGCGCAACCCGAAGCGGCCTTGGAGCCGATTGCCGAGGCCCAAAGCCTGCTCGCCAAACTTGGTTACAATGTCGGCGAACCCGATGGCAAGGTGGGCAGCCGCACGGCAAATGCCATCCGCCTGTTTCAACTACAGTCGGGGATGAAGGTGACAGGCGAATTGTCGGCGCAGGTTCTCGACGCGATGCGGACCAAGTCCGGGACATGATCGTGTGATCGGTAGCAGCCAAACCGATTCGATCGCCGATCGCAGTGGCTCTACCCGGATTCCGCCCGTTGCATTGGTCATCGGACTCGCAGGCCTCATTCCATTCCTCGGCGGTGCGCTGATCTTGTGGCTGCCGGGGTTGGCTCCCGGTATTGGCGACCGGTTGATCTTGAGTTATGGCGCGATCATCCTTGCCTTTCTCGGCGGTATCCGCTGGGGCACGGCGATCGGGCCCTATGATGGACGGCGGCAGGCCGTCGAACTCACGGCCAGCGTGATGGGGTCATTGGCTGGGTTTGCCGCGCTGTTTGTCCCGCCCATCCCAGGGCTTACATTGTTAATCGCGGCCTATCTCGTTCAGGCACTGTGGGATGTCACAAGCGTTGAGGCCGGCCGGCTGCCGGCCTGGTTCGGCAGGTTCCGCATGTTGCTTACTGCCGGTGCGGTGCTGTCGTTGCTTCTTGCTCTCGTTGCCAAGGCTGTCATCTAACCTTCGACGCCGGAAAGCGATGGATGTTCTTCGTCCCGATCATCCAAACTTGGTAATCCCCGAAAAGACCGTCAAACGCTTCCGATCTCACGCTCAAGGCTCCGGTGTAGCTGCCGAAAGCCGGCAGGATCATGCGGCGGTCATCGGCGATGAAGCAGCGGCAGCGAATGTGGCGGCCGCGCGATTCGATCGCTGCCGCAGGATGCAGGTGGCCGGCAATTTCGAACGTGCCGGGCGCCAGCGGCTGCGGCTCATGGCGAAGCACCACCGGCCCCAAGGCGATCTCGCTGGCAATCTTGCCGCCGATATCGGTTGGCGGGTGAGGATCGTGATTACCGGTAATCCATAGCGTTTCGATACGCGAGGTAGTGGCCCTCAGGGTAGCGAGGTCGTCCTTATCAATTCTTTGTCGCGCACCATCGTCATGGAAACTGTCGCCGAGAAAGATTAGGCGTAGCGGCTTCGCAGCCTGAATTACTCCTGAAAGCTGGCGCAACGACTGGCGCGTATCGTAGGGTGGCAGATGCACGCCGCGCCGCGCCAGGCTGGTGCCTTTTTCGAGATGCAGATCGGCGACGAGCAAGGCCAGAAAATCGGGCACGTAGAGTGCGCCTGACAGATCAGGAATGAAATCGAGCCCGGCAAGCCTGATGCGCTGCGATCTAGACAAGCCGCATGGCTTCGTCGATGAGATGGTTGGCGGCTTCAGCGAGAAGGGCATCATGGCCTTCGCCGTAAACCGATTCGCGGCCGATCTCCAAGAGCACCGGCACGGCCAGCGGTGACACGGTGTCGAGAGCCCGGTGAACAATCTGCCCGTGGATTCGCTTCAACAGGCTGCTGAGGCGATGGGCATCGACCAAGCCCTCCGCCGCATCGTCCCAGGCGGCGCGGAGCAGGATGTGGTCGGGCTGGTGGCTGCGCAAGACGTCATAGATCAGGTCGGTATTGACGGTCATTTGCCGCGTGGTCTTCTCCTTGCCCGGCTGGCGGCGCTCGATCAGGCCCGCAATGATGGCGGCATTGCGGAAGGTGCGTTTCATCAACGACGACTCGGCCAGCCAGGCATCGAGATCATCGCCCATCATGTCCTCATCGAAGAGTCTGGCCAGTGACAGGCGGCTGGCGGAGATGTGAAGCGAGATATCGCGGACCATCCAGATGACGAGCGCGTATTCGGAGGCGACAAATCCCAAGGGTTGAAGTCCCGCCCGTTCCAGCCGCCTGGTCAGCAGCATCCCAAGCGTCTGATGCGCCAGGCGGCCTTCGAAGGGGTAGCAGACCATGTAGTACTTGTCGGCGCGCGGGAAAGTTTCGACCAGCATCTGGCTGGCTTTGGGAATCGTGGACTTGTAGCGTTGCAGGTTGAGCCAGTCCCTCACTTGCGGCGGCAGCGCGGGCCACGATCCGGGGTCGGCCAGCATCTCACGCACGCGCTCTGCCAGATAGGTCGAGAGTGGAAACTTGCCGCCTTGATATGACGGAATTTTCGGCTCGCGGGTGTTGGAACGCGAGGCAAGGGCACCGAATTCGTCCAGTCCCTCGAAGCGCAGCACCTCGCCGGCAAACAGGAAGGTGTCACCGGCCGATAGCTGGGTAAGAAACCATTCCTCGACTTCGCCGAGTACACTGCCGCCCATCACCACGCGCTTGCCGAGGCGGCGGCGGATACTGGCCAGCCGTACCTTCAGCATCCCGTCCTCGATGATAGTGCCCATGTTGAGCTTGTAGGTCATGATCAAGCGCGGATGCGACAGGCGCAGGCTGCCATCCGCTTGACGCTTCAATTTCGCGTAGCGCTCATAAGCTTTCAGCGCGTAGCCGCCGGTCGATACGAAGTCGATGGCCTTGTCGAATTCGTCGCGCGTCAGGTTGCGGTAGGTCCAGGCGGCGGTGACTTCGGCGTAGAAATCATCGGGCACAAAAGGTCCGGCGCAGGCGCGGCACATGATGTGCTGGGCCAGGACATCGAGCTTCAGAACCATCGGATACGCGGTGTCCTGGGCATTTTCCTCAGCGGCGTGCAAAGCCGCCTGGCATTCCAATACCTCGAAGAGGTTGGACGGCACCAGCAGCGCCTCGGACGGCAGGTCGAGCTTGTGGTTCGAGCGGCCAATGCGCTGCAGCAAGCGGCTTGAACCTTTGGGTGCGCCAACGTGGACGACGAGATCGACATCGCCCCAGTCGATGCCGAGCTCCAGCGTCGAGGTGCAGACAACCGCCTGGAGCTTAGCATCGCTCATGGCTGCCTCGACCTTGCGGCGCTGGCCGACATCGAGCGAACCGTGATGCAGGGCAATCGGCAGATTGCCGTCATTGGCTTCCCACAGGGCTTGGAAAATCATCTCGGCCTGCGAGCGGGTGTTGACGAAGACCAGCGTCATCTTGGCGCGCGTGATCTCGGCGTAGATTTCAGGGATGGCGTAGAGAGCGGAGTGACCCGACCACGGCACGCGAGCGACGGAGGCGAGGATGCGGATGTTGGGTCTGGCACCGGATTGACCGAGCACCAGCGGAGCAGGGGTTGCGCCGCTCGGCACCAGCCAGCAGCGCAGCGCATCGGGATCGGCGACGGTGGCTGATAGGCCAATGCGGATGGCATCGGGCGCCAGGGACTGGACACGGGCGAGGGCGAGGGAGAGCAGGACGCCGCGCTTCGAGGTGACGATCGAATGCAGCTCGTCGAGAATGATGGTGCGCAGGTTCTTCAGCAGGTGGGCGGCATGCGGATCGGCCACCAACAGCGACACCTGTTCGGGCGTGGTGATCAGAATGTCCGGCGGATGCTGGCGCTGGCGCAGGCGCCTCGAATGCGGCGTGTCGCCGGTGCGGGTTTCGATGGTGACGGGCAAGGCCATCTCGGCGACGGGCGCCTCGAGATTGCGGGCGATGTCGACGGCCAAGGCCTTCAACGGTGAAATGTAAAGCGTGTGGATACCTTCAGTCTTGCTTTGCCTGGCGCTGATCTCGATCAGGCTGGGGAGAAATCCGGCCAGCGTCTTACCGCCACCGGTGGGCGAAATCAGCAGCACGCTCTGGCGGCTTTCGGCGTGATCGAGCACCGCCAGCTGATGGCTGCGCGGTTGCCAGCCCCGTGAGGCAAACCAGTCGGTGAAGCGTTGCGGCAGACTCATGTTTCAAAACTCATGGGCGCCAGCTTGACTTGGGCGGGCCGCCGACGCAACTCAAGGCATGAGTTTCGATCCGAAATCGCCCATCACCCACCGCTCGGTCCTCACCATCGCCGTGCCGATCATGCTGTCGAATGTTTCGGAGCCGATGATCGGGGTGGTCAACACGGCGGTCATCGGGCGTCTGCCGGAGCCCTATTATATCGGCGCTGTCTCGCTGGCTTCGGTGATCTTCGCTTTCATCTTCTGGGGCTTCGGTTTCCTGCGGCTGTCGACTGGGGGCCTAAGCGCGCAAGCGGTGGGAAAGCAGGATGCACAAGAGGTTGTGTCGGTTCTCATCCGTGCACTGATGATCGCGCTTGCCGCAGGTGTTGCGTTGCTGCTGCTGTCGCCGTTGATCCGCGAATTCGCCTTCGATTTCATGGGCGGCTCGGCAGAGGTGCGGTTACATGGAGAGATCTATTTCAACTGGCGCATCTGGTCGGCACCCTTCGCATTGGCCAATTATTGTTTTCTTGGATGGTTTGTCGGACAGGCCCGCGCCGGTCTGGCCTTCACCGTGCAATTGTTCCTGAACCTCACCAACATGGCGCTCTCGGTTTTGTTTGTCCTCGGTCTCGGGATGACCTCGGATGGCGTTGGCCTTGCGGCATTGCTGGCGGAAATCGCCGCTGCGGTGTTGGGTGGCGCAATCGCGCTTTTCGTGTTGCGGCACATGCCGGCGCGGATCGAGTGGCCGCATGTCCTGGACCGCCGGAAGTTGACCGAGACACTGGCGATGAATGGCAACGTGATGATCCGCACGCTGTGCCTGCTGTTCGCCTTCACCTGGTTTGCCTCGCGTGGCGCCAAGGCTGGCGACGTGACGCTGGCCGCCAATGTAGTGCTGCTGCACTTCTTCGATGTCTCGGCTTACCTCATTGATGGTTTTGCTTATGCGTCCGAGGCGCTGGTCGGCCAGGCGGTCGGCGCCAAGAATCTGAGCCGGTTCCGAGCGTCGGTGAAATTGACGACGATCTGGGCGATGGTGACCGGGATCGTATGCTCGGCGATCCTGTGGTTCCTGGGGCCGTGGCTCATCGACCTGATGACCGTCAGTCCGGAGGTGCGCGCGGTGGCGCGGATTTATTTGCCATGGCTGGCGATGACCCCGGTGCTGGGGGTGATCTGCTTCCAGTTCGACGGCATCTTCACCGGCGCCATGGCGACCAAGGACGTGCGCAACATGATGGTGCTGTCGCTGGCCATCTTCATGCTGGCGTGGTGGCTGCTCGAAGCCCGCTTCGGCAATCACGGACTGTGGGCGGCGCTGAACATTTTCTTCGTGGCGCGCGGCGTGACTTTCGCCAGCCGCATGGGCGGCCTGGAGCGCCGGGCGTTTGCGTGAGGGCCCCTTACTCCGTTTGATACCTGGCAATGGCCGAGCGTTCGATTGCCGCGGTGACGAGTTTGTCGAGTTCGAATGTATCGCGCAGGATGGCGAGGAAGCGGAGTTCTTCTTTTCCCACCGCCATGTCAGACGCCGCGACTTCGACGGCCAGCGCATAGGCCGTCTCGCGCAGTTTCGGCGACAGGGCTTCCTTCACCAGCCCGAGCACGGCCTTGAGGCCCTCGGGCTCGGCGAGGATTTCGCCCACTTCCTGGGCGACGGTGGTCAGGCGGGCCTCGTCGAAATGCCGGAAGGCGGGGAGATGCTTGACGATATGGCCGATCTCGGCCAGCTCGGTGGTGTTGATGCGGCCCTCGACACCCGACATGGTGACCATGGTGTAGATGAGCGCCTGCTCGGTGGAAATGGTGCCGGTCATAGGGGACTCCCGTTTTGGGGAGGAGTTAGGGCACCTGCGCTTTAAAGTCTAGCCATGCCACGTGGCAGTTAGAAGAAGCTCCATAGCAATTGGATAAAAGTCAATGCTGTTGGATAGAATAGGATTCCAAATCCTAACATATAGAAAAGTGAAATGACGATGCGATACACTGCTCTTGAATGATCTAAACCCATGTAACGCAGAGTGAGCAGATCGACTGCAAATGGCTCAGCGGCAACAATGAAATTTTCTTTAAACGCTCGCAAATACATTCGTCCTGTCATGAGAATTTCGGCTACTTTGAATACATCTACTTCTCCTAATGCAGTGTATACTCCTAGTTCACTTTGCCCTGCTGATATGTCGCCTTCAGGTCTTTTTTGAGGATGGTCAGAGTTCTCGAAAATGCCTTTGAATACCGCTGAAAACATAGAGACAACCTGCATAGGATATTGAAGGTCAGATAATCCTCTCCGAAGCCGGCCCTTGGTTTCCAGTTGAGCAATGATGAAATCGTTCGTGATCTCACCAATCAACAATCCCCTTCTTGGCATTGTTGTTAGAGGTCTTTCACTATTAACAAACTCAGACGCACTGGAGAATGTCTTGATTTCAATTGGGCAGAGCAGATTGTACAGAAACGAAGAGAGGCCGAGAAAGCTCAATCCAAAATATGCAAGATACAGTCTATGGAGCGTGATCTCTTTTGCTATTCCGGCAGAGGTGTCAGGCATCGAGCCTGAAAGCTGCGCTGCAACAGTGGGCGATAGCGAGAGCAAGTCGACCAGTTGTTCGTTGAACAACAATACAAACCCAAGAAATGGCACCAGCGCGGTATAGGCCAGAAGGCGCGACTGACCTAAATTGCGAAGTGTAGACCACGTAGGAACAGAGCGGATAATCTGAATCATATGGAAGTACCTTCCTATCCAAGTGTAGGACAATAGGCGAGTGGCTGTTGTCGTCTCAACTTCTCACCAACTTGATCGCCTCCACCAATCCCACTCTTGAGATAGTGACGCCCGGTGGAAATGCCGTCGTGAACCTCGTGGCCAATCTCGGGTCGAGGATGACGAAAGTGCCTTTGTCGCCGGCGCGGCGGATCAGGCGGCCGAAGGCCTGGCGCAATCGGAGGCGGACGGTCATGTCGGTGTAGGCGTTGCCGCCGAACATTTCTTTCCGGGCGCGTTCGAGGATCGTCGGCGTGCCCCAGGGGACGCGGTCGAGGACGATGAGGCGCAGCGAATCGCCGGGCACGTCGATGCCGTCGCGCACCGCATCGGTGCCGAGCAAACAAGCGTCGCGTTCGGCGCGGAACATATCAACGAGCGTGCCGGTGTCCATGGGATCCACATGCTGGGCGTAAAGGGGCAGTCCGGCTTCGGCGAGAGGCCTGAGCAGGCGCTTGTGCACGGCGCGCAGCCGCGCGATTGCCGTGAAGAGGCCAAGGGCACCACCGCCTGCACTCAAAAACAATTCGCGGTAGGCGGCGGCGACCTGGTCCATGTCCTCGCGGTTGACATCGGTCACCACGATGACACGGGCAACCGACTTGTAATCGAAGGGCGAGTCATAGCTTTCGCGTCTCACCGGATAGGGCAGGTGCACAGCACCGGTGCGCATTTCGGCGTTGGCCCAATCATCCGGCACATCCGGCGGGCGGTCCTTCAAGGTGGCGGATGTGATGACGATGCCATCCGCCGGTTTCAAGACCGCCAGCGCCATGGGCTCGGTCGGGTCGATCCAGTGCGAGTGTAGCCCCACGTCATGCTCGCGGCCAAAGGCCTGGGCGATGTCGAACCATTCGACGAAGAGCGGGTTCTTCTCCTCCAGCAGATGCTGCAGCATGTCGATCCATGCGCCGACCATCAATTCGCCACGGCGTTTCAGGGAGCGGGCCAGTGCTTCGATGCGGCCACGCTCATTGGCCGAAAGCTCTTCGGCTTGCGTGTCAAGTTTCTTGGCCAGCGCGTTGGCAAGGGCTGTCATCGGGCGTTTCAAGTCGATCAAGGCGGCGGCGAGTTCGCCCGCCGCAGCCGCCAGACCATCGACCAGCGGCTGGCAATCGGTCTCGATGGTGTTGCCGCCGCCGTTCTGCTCGGCCCGCGCCAGCACCTGCTGGCGGACGAGGCTCAAGAAAGATTCGGCTGGGCCATCGGGCTGGCCTGCCTGAACCCGCCTGGTCCAGCCGGGAGCGGGAAGGGCGCCCGAGGCGCGGAGCACTTGCTGCAGCAGTCTCTCGGCGTTGTCATCCTCGCCCAGCAGATCGCCAATGCGATCCGCAAGTCCCCGGCCACGGCGGCGCTCGGTTTCTGGCCCACGCAGCCAGCGGCGAAGCTCGGCGGTTTCAAGGGCCGTCAGGTGGCCGGAGAAGGCACTGTCAGCGGCATCAAACAAGTGATGGCCTTCATCGAAGACGATGCGGCGGATGCCACCGGGGGCTGCTTCCTCCTCTTCGGTGGTGGCAACGCCCAGGGCATGATCGACGGCGGCCTGATGCAGGACGAGGGCGTGATTGGCGATGACGATGGCGGCGTTCCTTCCGGCCCTGACCGAACGCTCGATGAAGCAGCGCTTGTAATGCGGGCAGGCGGCATAGATGCATTCGCCGCGCTTATCGGTGAGGCCCAGCGACTGCGCGGTGACGCCACGGGACTCTCCATCGAAACTCAGGTCATTGAACAGCGACAGGATCCACGAGGGAAAATCGCCGCCGACCATGTCGCCGTCGCGCGTGAACCGCGCCCAGCGCGAGATCAAGGCGGCCAGTAAAGCGGTGCGCGGGTTGGCGGAGGTGAGCCTGCCGAACACTTCCTGCATGTTGAGGAGGCAGACATAGTTCTCGCGGCCCTTCCTGATGACGATCCGTGTACGGCGTTCTTCCGGATCGGCGATGAGGCGGGCGGATTCCTGATCGAGCTGGCGCTGCAGATTCTTAGTATAAGTTGAAATCCACACCGGCGCGTTGTTCTTCTTCGCCCAGAGATAGGCGGGGGAAAGATAACCAAGTGTTTTGCCCAAACCGGTGCCTGCCTCGGCCAGCAGGATGTTGTTGATCTCCTTCCGCTGGCGCGGCTGGAAGGCGAAGGTGGCGGCCCCCGCATAGTCGCTCTGGGCGGCGCGGTGTTCCGCGCTGTCCCCAAGAATTTCGCGCAGGAAATTTTGCGCTTCCTGCGGGGTGATGGCGTCCTGCCGTCCCGGTGCCCTGCCGCCGTCATCCTCCCATTCCTCGACACGGTCCCAGGCGTTGAGGCCCATGGCGAAGGAGCCCGGATCGAGTTTCGGATTGGCCTTCAGCACCGCCTGCAGCACCGGCCTGCCCCAAGGCCAGTTGGCGCGGATGAGGAAGCTGGCGTTCTCGGCGGCTTCGCGCAGCAGCGGGTAGTGACGGTTGGCGAGGCGGCCCAGAAGGTCATCGGCGATGAGGCGGAGGGTTTCCTCATCATCGGTGCCCGGTTCCAGAGCGAGCGAACGGGCCAGGCCCGAAGGTGTTGGGGTGGCAAAGCGAGCGGGGCAGGTGAAGGCGAAGAGTTCGGCGACATCATAATGGCGCTGGTCCCGGGCGGCGCGGATGGTGGCGCGTGGGGCTTGGGCGGCGACACCCAGCCGCTCGATCAGGAAGGCGGAATGACAGATCAGATGCGGGGCGGCGGCCAAGCGTTCGAGGGCGCGCGCCGGGTCCATCAGGGATCCGCCGATCCGGGCGCCCATGCCGGAGGTGACGGCGGCGCTCAAATTCGAATCCAATGTCATGCCTTTGCCATGCTGTTCGGTTTAGAGAAGCATTCAGATGAACGGAAGAGGAACACTATCATGGACCAGAAATTCATCACCCTGTTCGACAGCTACACCCATGGCGGCATGAATCGCCGGGACTTTCTCGAGCGCCTGAGCCTGCTGGCCGGAAGTTCATCTGCGGCGGTCGCTTTGCTGCCGGTTCTGGAAAACAATTACGCTCAGGCTGAAGTGGTGGCTGAGAACGATCCCGCCATCAAGGCCGGGATGGCCGAGATCGCGCCTGGCATCAAAGGCTATCTGGTGCGGCCATCAGCCGAAGGAACTTATCCTGCGGTGCTGGTGATCCACGAGAATCGCGGCCTCAATCCGCATATCAAGGTCGTGACGCGGCGCATGGCCAAGGAGGGCTTCATCGCCTTTGGCGCCGACTATCTGACGCCAGCGGGCGGCACGCCGGAAGACGCCGACAAGGCGCGCGACATGATCGGCGAATTGAAGCGGCCGGATGTGGTTGCCTTTTCGCAAGCCGCGGTGGCGGGTCTAGCGAGCCTCGCCGGGTCCAACGGCAAGGTGGGAGTGATCGGCTTCTGCTGGGGTGGCGGCCAGGTGAATGCCCTGGCGGTTTCGGCCGATGCCAATTTCAAGGCCGGGGTGGCCTACTACGGCAGCCAGCCCAAGGCCGAAGACGTTCCGAAGATCGCCGCGCCCCTGATGCTGCACTATGCCGGGCTGGACGAGCGCATCAATGCCGGGATCGCCGAGTATGAGGCGGCGCTCAAGGCCAATGGCAAGGCCTATGAATTGCACATGTACGAAGGTGCCAACCATGCCTTCAACAATGATGCCAACGCAGCACGCTACAACAAGGAAGCCTCCGATCTCGCCTGGGGCCGGACCGTGGCGTTTCTGAAGATGCATTTGGGTTGACATTACAGGCGTGATTGACCTCGGGCGGTGTCCTCCGTAAAGAACGCGGTTCCTCGTTCAGCCGGAAGAATTCAGACCAATGACCGCCGATCACGCCCTTCGCGATGCCGCACAGACTGCCAAAGCCTGGCCTTTCGAGGAGGCGCGGAAGCTCGTGGCGCGGATCAAGCGCACGGGCAAGAAGGAAGTGCTGTTCGAGACCGGTTATGGGCCTTCGGGCCTGCCGCATATCGGCACCTTCGGCGAAGTGGCGCGCACCACGATGGTGCGCCGCGCCTTCGAGTTGTTGTGCGATATCCCGACCAGGCTTTTGTGCTTTTCCGACGACATGGACGGCATGCGCAAGATTCCGGAGAATGTGCCGGACCGCTCCTTCCTTGAACCGCATCTGCACAAACCCTTGACGGTGGTGCCGGACCCTTACGGCGCGTTCGAGAGCTATGGCCATCACAATAACGCGATGCTCAGGCGCTTCCTCGATACGTTCGGCTTCGACTATGAATTCGCCAGCGCCACCGATTACTATAAGTCCGGCAAGTTCGACGGCATGCTGATCCGGGCGCTGGAGAAGTTCGACGCAATCATGCGCGTCATGCTGCCGACGCTCGGTGCTGAACGCCAGGCGACATACTCGCCCTTCCTGCCGATCTCGCCGATATCGGGCCGGGTGCTCTATGTGCCGATGAAGGCGGTGAACGCTGCCCAAGGCACCATCACGTTTGCCGACGAAGATGGCACCGATGTAACGCTCGACGTGCGCGGCGGGCGCACCAAGCTGCAATGGAAGCCGGACTTCGGCATGCGCTGGGCGGCGCTGGGCGTCGATTTCGAAATGTTCGGCAAGGACCACCAGACCAATGCGCCTGTATATGACCGGATCTGCGAAATCTTGGGGGCGGAAGCGCCGGAACATTATGTCTATGAACTGTTCCTCGACGATATCGGCCAGAAGATTTCGAAGTCGAAAGGCAATGGACTCACCATCGACGAGTGGCTGACCTATGCCGATCCCAACTCGCTGTCGCTATTCATGTACAACAAGCCGCGCGAGGCGAAGCGGCTGTATTTTGACGTGATCCCGCGCGCCGTCGACGACTATGCGGCTTACTTGAGTGCCTATCAGCGCCAACTTGACAAGCCCACCGACCGGCTG
>JANPCS010000288.1:0-4865 GCA_031431065.1 Hyphomicrobiales bacterium
GAGGCGCGCTACAAGCCCGCCGACGGCAAGGGCACGCGCTTCGTCCACACGCTTAATGGCTCGGGCCTCGCTGTCGGGCGCAGCATGGTGGCGATTCTGGAAAATTATCAGAATGCCGATGGCTCCGTCACAATTCCGGTGGCGCTCAGGCCTTACATGGGTGGCGCTGAACTGATCACGAGGGCTTGAGACATGCGTATTCTGGTTACCAATGACGACGGCATTCATGCACCGGGGCTCGATACGCTGGAACGCATCGCCCGGACGATCTCGGACGATGTGTGGATCGTGGCGCCGGATGAGGAAAACTCGGGCGCCGGGCATTCGCTCTCGCTCGCTGACCCGATCCGTTACCGCAAAATCGCCGACAAACGCTTCGAGGTTTCGGGAACGCCCACCGATTGCGTGGTGATGGCGGCGCGGAAAATCCTGCCTGGCAACCCGGACCTGGTGCTGTCGGGCGTCAATCGTGGCCAGAATATCGCCGATGATGTGACTTACTCCGGTACCATCGCCGCGGCGATGGAGGGCACGCAACTTGGATTCAAGTCGATTGCGCTGAGCCAGGTGACCGGTATTCACGGCAATGGCTTTTCCTACGAAGTGGCCGAGCAATTTGGTTCCGGCATCGTGAAGAAATTGATGACCATGAGCTTCGGGCCGGGCGTGCTGATGAATGTGAACTTCCCGGATTGCCGCCCGGACGAAATGATCGGCGTTGAGGTGACCAGGCAGGGCAAGCGTGACGTGAACCTGCTGTCGGTCGACGAGCGCGTCGATATGCGCGGCAACAATTATTATTGGCTCGGCTTCAAGCGCGAGCGCGGCAATCCGCCCATCGGCACGGATTTGTGGGCGGCCTTCAACAAGCGCATCTCGGTGACGCCGCTGCACATGAACCTGACGCAGGTCGAGGCCATGGAGGCGGTGCGCGCGGTGCTTGAAGCACCGTGACGCCGGACCCGCGCAAGACCAGCCTGCTCGGGGCCTTGCGCAAACAAGGCATCGCCGATGAGCGCGTGCTGGCGGCCATCGACGCGGTGCCGCGCGAGTTGTTCGTCGAGGATGCATTCGCCGATCAGGCCTATGCCGATCAGGCGCTGCCGATGTCCTGCGGGCAGACGATCTCGCAGCCCTATATCGTGGCCTTCATGACGGCGGCGCTGGAGGTTGAAGTGCCGCAGCGGGTGCTGGAGATCGGCACCGGCTCCGGCTATCAGGCGGCGGTCCTGGCTGGCCTGTGCAAGCGTGTCTACAGTGTCGAGCGCTTCCGCACGCTGGCGGACAAAGCGGGCGAACGCCTGAAGGCGCTGAAAATCAAGAACGTGACGCAGAAGGTCGGCGATGGTTCCAGGGGCTGGCCGCAGCTGGCGCCGTTCGACCGGGTCATTGTGACGGCGGCTGCCACGACAGTGCCCAAAGCGCTGGTGGAGCAGATGGCGATGGGCGGCATCATGATCATCCCCATCGAAGAGCGGGCGGGAAAGCAGGATCTCTACCGCATCACCCGGACGGAACACGGGTTCGACCGGGAGCATCTGCTGCCGGTGCGCTTCGTGCCGCTGGTCGAGGGGTTGCCGAAAGAGGGTTAAGCAAAGGTTTCCGCTCGGGTTGTTGAGCGGTTTAGAAAGTGCTATGAACTGAGTTGGGCAACATGTCGGCCGCGAGGGGGCCAGCATGATGCGGACAACATGCGATTTCGCCCATTTGTGCCTGACGCTTCAAGTCAACATCAAATGCGATGGAGTATCTCTATGTCTTTCAAAGCAACAAAACGCCTTGCCGTAGCTGCCGTGTGCCTGGCCGCCGTGGCGCTGCCGGCCAAGGCCGACAATCTTACGTCTAATTTCACAACGGCATCGCAAAGCTGGCTGGGCAATGTGGCGCAGAATATCCGCCTCAGCCCAGGTGGTGCGTTTATCGTGCCGTTTGGCAATCCTTTGGGGGGCCCTGTATCGGTCACTTTCACGGCCGAGTGTCAACTGGTGGCAGGTACGACCAGCTTTCTGCACGTCTCGGTTCTGATCGACAATGTGGTGACGCCGCCATCCGGATCGGACGCGGCATTCTGCAGTGGACGCGGCGCCGGCGTGCAAGGCGGCTGGTCCCGGAATTCGATCACCGTGACGCGCCTTCTGGGGGGAGGCGGGCACAGTGTCAGGGTCGTTGCCGCGGTGATTGGCGTTCATACCGGAGCGCGGCTCGACGACACGACGATCATGGTCGAGCGCTAGTGGCATAATGCTGCCGCCCCGCCGCCTGAGCGATGGCGGGGGGCGGCGCTACACTTGAGGCAAATTCCCGCCGTCATGCTCCACACCGCCGTTGTGAGACTCAATTTGACATTGTAGTCAGACGGCGGTGAGGGAGAACACATGATGACGCAAGCTTTGAAATTGACCGCGCTGGCCCTGGTCCTTGGTTTCACCGCGCTTTCGACACCGATTGCCGTGGCGGCCGATGACTGGGAGCGGCTCGGCTGCCGCAATGTCGGCTTTGCGGTTGACCGCGACACGATCAGAGTGGGCAAGTCAGAAGGGCGCTACAAGAAAATCAAACTGCGGGTGAAGCAGGCACCGATCGAATTTTACGAAGTGCGCGTGGTGTTCGGCAATGGCGGCCAGCTTGACATTCCCATCCGGCAGGTGGTGGAGGCAGGCTCCGAGAGCCGCCCGATCGACCTGCCGGGCTATGCCCGCGTCATCAGCCAAGTCGATCTGCTGTACCGCTCGGTGCCGACCTTCAAGGGTGCCGCCGAAGTCTGCGTGATCGGCAAGCAGGACTGACGGCAAGCAGACGCTTCACGCAGCGGGATTCCATGCCGGCGGGGAACCGGCGCAGGTCCGTCGTTTGCAATTCATTTATAAGTTGCGCGTAGCATTCAATCCTAGTTGAAAGCGGAGCAGTGCATGTACGACCCGGAAGACATTAGCGCTCCGTGGCCTGCCTGAACGTCGAGGAATGATCCTCCGGCAGCGCCATGGCGGCTGTAACGGAGGTTCCCGATGAAGTTGTTTCCAGTTTTAGTTTCCTTATCAACAGTGTTGGCGCTGAGCGCAACGGCGGATGCCGGAGTGCCGTGCGGCTCGCGGACCGATATCATCAAGATGCTGTCCGACAAATATCGCGAGGCGCCGCGCGCCATGGCGATCGCCGGCCAGACCAGCCTGGTCGAGGTCTTCACCTCGAAGGCCGGAAGCTGGACGATCCTGGTGACCCAGCCCAGGGGTGCGACCTGCATCATCGGGGCTGGCCAGTCATGGGAGGATATCCCGGAAGAGAAGAAGCTCACCGGGTTGTAACCGGACGCCGCAGTTGTTTGCCGGCGCTAAGCGTCCTCGCCCTGCGTGAGCAGGGAGAGGAAAGGGGCCCGCCGCGTGAGCGGTGGGATAGGTGAGGGACTGCGGGGCACCTCATAAGCAATACCCCGTGGTCGCTCATCTCCCCCATCATGCTGCGCATGACGGGTCCCCTTCTTCTCCCGCGCGCGGGAGAAGACGTGTATGAATTTAGTCTTGCTTAGCTCTTCAGCCGCGTATTTGCTGCATCCCAGATCGACTCGGGGATGATGCGGGCCTGGCGCTTCTCTGTGAAGACCATGATCTCGAAGGCGGTGCCATCGGCTGTCAGTTGCGGATCGACGTAGGCGAAGGCGAGGGATTTCTCGACTTTGTGGCCGTAGGCGCCCGAGGTGGTGAGGCCGACGATTTTGCCGCCGTGATAGACCGGCTCGTTGCCCATGCAATCGGAGTCGGTGTTGTCGACCTCCATGGTGACCAACTTCATGCGGGGGCCGCGTTGCTTGTTTGACAATGTCGGCGCCTTGCCGATGAAGTCTTCCTTGTCGAGGCGCAGGAAGCGTTCCATCGAGGCCTCGATCATGTCGATCTCGGTGGTGAGTTCGGAACCCCAGCCGCGATACGACTTTTCCATGCGCAAGCTGTTCATCGCATAGGTGCCGAAGAGCCGGATGCCATGGGGTTTTCCAGCTGCCATGAGCGCATCGAAGACCTGTGGCATTGCAGGCATCGGTATGTGCAGCTCCCAGCCCAGTTCGCCGACATAGTTGACGCGCAGTAGGCGAACGCCTTTGACTCCGGCGACGGTGGCGGTCTTGCCGGTCAGCCAGCGGAAGGCGGCGTTGCCAAGGTCAGTTGGTGTGCATTGGGTCAGCACTTCACGGGCCAGGGGGCCTGCCAGCACCAGCACGCCGAAATCATCTGTGATGTCGGAAATGGTGAACTGTTCGCCGTCGCGCTTGCGCCAAGACAGTTGATCGAAGTCATGCAGTTGGGCGACGGCGGCGGACAGAACATAGTAGTGGTCCTCGCCAAGCCTGGTGACGGTGATCTCCGACTCGATGAAGCCGTTGGCGTTCAGCAAATGCCCCAGGATGATGCCGCCGTCCTTCATCGGAATCTTGTTGGCGCAGATGCGTTCGAGGAAGGCGTGGGCGTCCTTGCCTTGCACGTCGTATTTCGAGAAGGTGGAGAGGTCCATGAGGCCGACGCGATCGCGGACCGCCAGGGCTTCCTCTCGCACCGCATTCCACCAGTTGGAGCGGCGATAGGAATAGGTTTCACCAGCCCCTGACGTGTCGTACCAGCGCGGACGCTCCCAGCCGAAGATTTGCGAGAACTGTGCGCCATGCGCTTTAAGTTTTTCGTAGAGCGAGGACTTGCGAAGCCCGCGGCCGACGGTGTGCTGCTCGGCTGGTTTGTAGCAATAATACATGTGGTGATAATCGGCGACGGAGACTTCGGCTGTGTAGTCCTTGGCCGCCCAGTTGCCGAAGCGGCGCGGATCGAACTCGCGCATGTTGATTTCGGCCTGGCCATGCACCATCCACTGCGCCAGATATTTGC
>JANPCS010000289.1:0-7530 GCA_031431065.1 Hyphomicrobiales bacterium
AAGTAGCGCTTGCGCATCAGTTTGTCTCCTCGCGCATCATCAGCGTGTAGAACAGCCAGCTGACGATCAGGATAATGAGGAAGTAAACGATCGAGAACGCGGCGGCGGGGCCAAGATCGAAGCCGCCAAGGGCTTTTTGCACAAGGTCAATGGACAGGAACTTGGTGGTCGAGCCGGGGCCGCCGCCGGTCAAGACGATGACCTCGGTATAGATCATGAAACTGTCCATGAAGCGCAGCAGAATGGCGATGGTCAGCACGTGTTTCAGCTTCGGCAACTGGATGAAACGGAACACCGCCCACGGCCCGGCGCCATCGATCTTGGCGGCTTGATAGTAAGCATCGGGGATGGACACGAGCCCTGCGTAGCACAGCAGCACCACCAGCGAGGTCCAATGCCAGACATCCATGAGAATGACGGTGAACCAGGCAGCGGCTGGCTGGCGCGTGTAGTTGTAGTTTATGCCCAGCGCGTTCA
Organism: Hyphomicrobiales bacterium; assembly: GCA_031431065.1. Classification (GTDB taxonomy): domain Bacteria; phylum Pseudomonadota; class Alphaproteobacteria; order Rhizobiales; family Aestuariivirgaceae; genus Aestuariivirga. Next base: position 478 of record JANPCS010000289.1, read on the forward strand.
GCCCCTTGCCCAGCAATCCGATGTCGGGCAGCGCCATGATGTTCCACATCGAGCCGACGACGTTCCATGGCACCAGCAACGGCAGGGCGATCAGCACCAGGCAAACGGAAACCCAGGGACCCTTACGCGGCATGCACAGCGCAATCGCCAGTCCGAGCGGGATCTGGATTATCAGAACGGCGCTGGTGAAGATGATCTGGCGGCCAAGCGAGTCATGGATATCCTGGTTGCGCAACAGTTCCTCGAACCAGCGCGAGCCGGCCCAGAAGAATTCATTGGCGGAGAAGGTCTCCTGGATCGAATAGTTGACAACCGTCATCAATGGAATGAGGGCGTTGAAGGCCACCATCGCGAAGACCGGAAGCACCAGCCACCAGGCCCTGTTGTTCCAGGTCTTGTTCATCGGCGGGCTCCGGCCATCCAACCGTCCTCATAGACTCTCGTATGCGATGGTTTGAAGGAGAGGTGGACGCGGCCGCTGGGAATTTCTTCTCCTTCGGCTACCAGCAACTTGATGATGGCGCCCGAAGCTCTGGTCTCGACAACCCGGAAGCGGCCGGCATCGGCCACCTTGACGACGTCGGCCGCTAGCCCCGTCTCGCCGATCGACACGAACTCCGGCCTGATGCCAAGTTCGGTGCGTCCGCTGCCCGTCACCGCGCCCGCGTTGCTGGTCGCCACTTCGCTTCCGGCGAAAAAGGTTTTGCCACGCTTCACTTCGCAGGGGATGACGTTCATGCCGGGCGAGCCGATGAAGTGGCCGACGAATGTGTGCTGTGGACTTTCGAAAAGATCGATCGGCGTTCCGGACTGAACCACTTCTCCCTGATTCATCACCACCACCTGATCGGCGAAGGTCAGGGCTTCGGTCTGATCGTGGGTCACGTAGATCATGGTCCGCCTGGTCCGCTGATGCAGTTCCTTGAGCTTCGAGCGCAATTGCCATTTCAGATGCGGGTCGATCACCGTCAAAGGCTCGTCGAACATGATGACATTGACATCCGAGCGGACGAGACCACGGCCCAGCGATATCTTCTGCTTGCCATCGGCGGTTAGACCGGAGGCGCGATTGTAAAGGGTCTTGGTCAGTTCCAGCATGCCGGCGATTTCATTGACCCTAGCCTTGATATCGCTTTCGGCCACACCGCGGTTGCGCAACGGGAAGGCCAGGTTGTCATAAACGGTCATGGTGTCGTAGATGACCGGGAACTGGAACACCTGAGCGATGTTGCGCTCCTCGGGCGAGGCGCGCGAGACATCCGCGCCATTGAAAGTGATGCTGCCTTCGGTCGGCGTCAGCAGCCCGGAGATCAAGTTGAGCAACGTGGTCTTGCCGCAGCCGGACGGCCCCAGAAGCGCATAGGCGCCGCCATCCTGCCAGGTGAGAGACAGGCGCTTCAAGGCGAAGTCGTCGTCCGAAGCCGGATTGGCCATGTAGCTATGGCGCAAGCGGTCAATGAGGATTTCAGCCATCAGATTGCACTTTCCTCACCCTGAGGCACCACGCGAAGCGTGGCCTCGAAGGGCGAACCCCGGAGCGTTGCTTCGAGGCACGCGTTCCGCGTGCAGCTCAGCATTGAATTCAAGAGGCCCACCATCAGGACATCCGCTCGCCGTTGGGGCCAAAGAACAAGCCGCGATCGACATCGACATGCAGCTTGGCTTGCGTGCCGACTTCAAAGGGGTGGATGCCGTGCGATTGCGAAACCCAGGTGCTGCCGCCGACATTGAGATGGATGACGCTTTCGGAGCCTGAGAGCTCGGTGACCAGCACGCGGCCTTCGACTTCGCCGGTGCCGGCGCCGCTGCTGAGCGGCGAGACGTGGTGCGGGCGAATGCCGAAAGTATATTTGCCATCGGCGAGGCGGGCTGCTGCCGCACCGGCGGGCCAAGTCTTGCCGCCAAACACAATCAGCTTGTCGCCGCGCTTTTCGACCTCAGCCGTATTGATCGGCGGATCGGAGAAGACTTGCGCCGTGACGAGATCCTTGGGCGAGCGATATGTGGCGGAGGTTGGACCGAACTGCGTGATGCGGCCTTCATGCAGCGTCGCCGTCTGGCCGCCGAACAGCAGGGCCTCGGCGGGTTCGGTCGTTGCATAAACGACAATGGATTTGCGGCCGGCAAAGAGCTTCGGCAACTCGTCGCGCAGCTCCTCGCGCAGCTTGTAATCGAGATTGGCGAGTGGCTCATCGAGCAGGATCAGGTCGGAATCCTTGACAATGGCGCGGGCAATCGCCGTGCGCTGTTGCTGGCCGCCGGAGAGTTCCGAGGGCTTGCGCTTCAGCATTGGCTTCAACCGTAGAAGCTCGGCGGCGGCCATGACACGCTTGTCGATCTCGGCGGTGTTCAAGCCTGCAACCCGCAAAGGCGAGGCGATATTGTCGTAGATGTTGAAATTTGGATAGTTGATGAACTGCTGATAGACCATCGACACGTTGCGCTTCTGCACGGCAACGCCGGTCACATCCTTGCCGCGGAACCGGATCGTTCCGGAAGACGGTTTCTGGATGCCCGCCATGATCTGCATCAGCGTGGTCTTGCCAGCCAACGTGGTGCCGAGTAGCACGCTGAATGAGCCTTCAGGCAAAACCAGAGTGGTCGGATGAATGTGCGTTGCCGCACCGACCCGCTTAGCGATATCGATGAGTTCGAGAGACATGGGGGCAGTTTTGTCCTTCCCCGGGTTGCCTGCAACGGCGGAGTTTTACGAGTTGGACCGGGACGCGCCAATGGCGCGCCCCGGATCGTTCACAACAGGGCCGGATTACTTCATCCAGCTCTTGATGATGTCATCGTAGGCCACCGTCACGCCCTGTTCCTTTTCTTTCTCGATCTTGGCCTTCGGGCCATCGGCCTTGCCAAGCCACTCGGCGGGGTCCTTTTCCGCATTGAGACGCGGTCCGCAGCCACCATAGGTCTTGTTGGCTTCGTCGGCGGCCTGCATGCGGCCCATCACCTGGTCCATTTCGCCAGCCAGACGGTCCATGGCTTCCTGCGGCGTGAAGGCGCCGGAGTTCACGTCACCGATCTGCTGCCACCAGAGTTGGGCCAGTTTCGGATAGTCCGGAACGTTGATGCCAGTTGGCGACCAGCGCACGCGGTCAGGCGAACGATAGAATTCCACCAGTCCGCCGAGCTTGGGCGCGCGCTCGGTGAAGGACTCGTGGTTGGCCGTCGAATTGCGGATGAAGGTCAAGCCAACCTGGCTCTTCTTCACGTCCACAGTCTTCGACACGGCGAACTGGGCATAGAGCCAGGCTGCCTTGGCATGATCGGTCGGCACGGACTTGAGGATCGTCCACGATCCCACGTCCTGATAGCCGACTTTCTGGCCATCCTTGTAGTAGACGCCATGCGGCGAGGGGGCCATGCGCCAGAGCGGATTGCCCTGATCGTCGACGGTGTTGTTGCCTTCCGACTTCGGCGCCACCATGGAAGCGGTGAAGGCCGTGTACCAGAAGATCTGCTGGGCGACGTTGCCCTGGCTCAGAGCCGGCAATGACTGATAGAAGTCATAGTCGGCAGCGCCCGGAGGGGCATATTTGCGCAGCCATTCGTCCCACTTGGCGATGGCGTAGACCGAGGCCGGGCCGTTGGTTTCGCCACCGCGCGACACCGAGGCGCCGGACGGGTTGCACGAGCCCTTCTCCATGCGGATGCCCCATTCGTCGATCGGCACGCCGTTGGGTTCGCCAGCCGAGCCGGCGCCAGCCATCGACAGCCAGGCGTCGGTCATGCGCCAGCCCAGGTCGGGCGCGCGCTTGCCGTAGTCCATGTGGCCATAGACCTTGACGCCATCGATTTCCTTCACGTCCTCGGTGAAGAACTGGGCGATGTCCTCATAGGCCGACCAGTTCACCGGCACGCCGAGGTCATAGCCATACTTGGCCTTGAATTTTTCTTTCAGGTCGGCGCGGTCGAACCAGTCCTTGCGGAACCAGTAGAGATTGGCGAACTGCTGGTCGGGCAGCTGGTAGAGCTTGCCATCCGGACCTGTCGTGAACTGCTTGCCGATGAAGTCGTCAAGATCAAGCATCGGGTTCGTCACGTCTTTGCCTTCGCCGGCCATCCAGTCGGTGAGGTTGACGGCTTGCTGCAGGCGCGAGTGGGTGCCGATCAAGTCCGAATCGTTGACATAGATGTCATAGAGATTGCGGTTGGTCTGCATCTGCGTCTGCACGGCCTGGACGACTTCGCCCTCGCCCAAGATCTGGTGGTTCACCTTGATGCCGGTGATTTCCTCGAAGGCCTTGGTCAGGACGGTCGATTCATAGGTGTGGGTCGGAATGCCTTCCGACAGCGCGTTGATTTCCATGCCCTTGAAGGGCTCGGCCGCCTTGATGAACCATTCCATTTCCTACATCTGGTCTTCCTTCGACAGGCTCGAAGGCTGGAATTCGGATTCGATCCACTTCTTGGCGGCTTCCATGTCGGCGAAGCTGGGGCTCGTGAATGCCACGAGCGCCAAGGCTGCCGCCGAAGCCATAAACTTGAGCTTCATTGAGGTCCTCCCTAGTCGGTTGAGCGATGGTTGCTCCAACGCCTGCGACAATTTATCAAATGAAACCAAATGAACGTCAAGAGAAAAATTATGAGCTTATGTTGCAGTGCAAGATTGCGGAAAGCGAAAAAAAATGAAATCATGACTTTCGGTCGGACGCAGAGTCACCACGAGATTCAAGATGGAAGTGTTTGAAGCCATGGCGCAATCATGCAGGGGATGAGCCCCCGTCAGCAGCAGATTCTGGCGCTGGCGCGGCAGACCGGCAACGTCATCGTGGACGATCTGGCGGTGCGGTTCGAAGTTACGCCCCAGACCATCCGCAAGGATCTCAATGAGCTTTGCGATGCGCGGATGCTGGCGCGCACCCATGGCGGGGCCATGCTGTCGTCGGGCGTCGAGAACGTTGCCTACGAAACGCGGCGGCAATTGGCGGCCAGCGAAAAGGTGGTTATCGGCCGGCATGCGGCAAGCCTCATTCCCAACAATTGTTCGCTGTTCATCAACATCGGCACGACAACCGAGGAAGTGGCGCGGGCGCTCGTTCATCACGAAGGCCTGCTGGTCATCACCAACAATATTCACGTGGCGATGATCCTGATGCCGTGTCCCAAGATCGATGTCATCATGGCGGGCGGCATGCTGCGCAAATCAGATGGCGGAATTGTCGGCGAGGCGGCAATCGACTTCATCGCTCAGTTCAAGGTCGATCATGCGGTGATCGGCGCGTCGGCCATCGACGAGGACGGCGCGATGCTCGATTTCGACTATCGCGAAGTGCGCGTCGCCAAGGCCATCATGAACAATGCCCGCAACATCATGCTGGTCTGCGACGCCATGAAGTTTACACGCACCGCGCCGGTGCGAATCGGCCACCTGCCGGATGTCGATGTCTTCGTGACCGACGGTATTCCGCCCGAGCCGATCGTCGAACTGTGCCGTGACAACGGCGTTCAGCTCGAAGTCGCCAACAAGCCGCCTGACAATGACATCGCGATGGCCGCAACCACATGATCCATGATCTCTTCATCATCGGCGGCGGCGTCAATGGTTGTGGCATCGCACGAGACGCCTCAGGGCGCGGCCTCAAGGTTTTTCTGGCGGAGCAGGGCGATCTGGCATCGGGCACATCCTCGGGCTCGACCAAGCTTATCCATGGCGGCTTGCGTTATCTCGAGCACTTTGAATTCCGCCTGGTGCGCGAGGCGCTGATCGAGCGCGAGGTGCTGTTGAACGCGGCACCGCACATCATCTGGCCACTGCGCTTCATTCTGCCGCACCACCAGGGCTTGCGGCCGTGGCCGATTCTGAGGCTCGGCCTCTTCCTTTACGACCATCTCGGCGGCCGCAAGATTCTTCCACCAACCCGCAGCATCGACTTCCGCACCGATCCGTCGGGCCGGCCGTTGAAGGATGAATTCACCCGTGGCTATGAATACTCCGACTGCTGGGTGGAAGATGCCCGGCTGGTGGTGCTGAACGCGCGGGCCGCCGAAGCCAAGGGCGCAGACATCCGTACACGGACAAAATGCGTGTTGGCACGGCGCGAAGGCGGTCTATGGGATGTGGCCATTGTCGGCGAAGGCGGTGTGGAGGAAAAGGTTCAGGCCAGAGCGCTGATCAACTCGGCCGGTCCCTGGGTCAGCCAGGTACTGGGTACTGTCGTCGGGCGAAACGATCCCGACAAGATTCGCATGGTGAAGGGCAGCCATCTGGTCGTCGACAAGCTTTATGACCACGACCGCTGCTACATCTTTCAGAACGCCGATGGCCGCATTTGCTTTGCCATTCCTTATGAGCAGAACTACACGCTGATCGGCACCACGGACGAGGATCACAAGGGCGATCCCGGAGCGCCGCAAATATCGGATGCCGAGACCTCCTATCTGCTTTCGGCGGTCAGCGCCTATTTCAAGCGGCCGGTGACGCGCGAAAATGTGCGCTGGTCCTATTCCGGAATCAGGCCACTCTACGATGATGGCGCGTCGAAGGCGCAAGAGGCGACGCGCGACTATGTGTTGAAGCTCGACCGTCCGGAGAATGGCGCGCCGCTGCTGTCGGTGTTCGGCGGCAAGATCACCACATTCCGCAAGCTCGCCGAATCGGCACTGGAAAAGCTGCAGCCATTTTTCCCGGGCATGGGCAAACCGTGGACGGCCTCGGCAACGCTGCCGGGCGGCGATTTTCCATTCGCCGAGGTGGAGCAACGCATCGCCGAGTTGACACGCAAATATTCCTTTCTCAGTCCGGCGAACGTGCGCCGCATGTTCCGGGCCTATGGCACCGATGTGGAGAAGATCATCGGCGGCGTCCGCTCCGCCGCCGGCATGGGAAAGAGTTTCGGTCCGCTCACCGAGCGCGAGGTGGAGTGGCTCAAAACCATGGAGTGGGCGCGCAGTGCCGATGACATCTTGTGGCGGCGCTCGAAGCTTGGCCTTCACATGTCGAATGATGAGCAGGATGAACTACGGCAGCACTTTGCCGCTGGACCTGGAGTGAAAGAACTGAAGCGCGTGGAAGGTTGACGTCACATGCCGGATCTCATTCTC
>JANPCS010000290.1:0-6050 GCA_031431065.1 Hyphomicrobiales bacterium
CAGCACCTGGTCGCGCTCATGGGCGTTCACCCCGGCGACGAGTTCGGCGATGGCGGTGGGCTGGTCGCCCTTGGGTTCAAACGGCGAGACCGAGACAATGCGGCGGCCGCCGTCGGATTTCTCGGGCTTCGGTGGCTTGACGGGGATGTATTCGGCATTGGGCATGAACTCGGGCCGCAAGGGGCCGAGTGCTCCGGCAATTGGCCTTGCGGAGCCGTAATCGATCGGCTGTTGCGGAGCCTCCGCGAAGCCGCCTTCCTGGCGCGAGTGTCCCATGATGGCAGCAGATATAGGCGCGCCAGCGGGAAAGGCCAAGCGCCGCTGCTGACAGCAAGTGTCAGCATGGCGCCCATTCCGTTGTCTTAAGCGAACACAGCTGGCAACTTGTCGATGATCGCCTGCCAGCCCTGGCGGTGGTGTTCGCAGGTTTCGGCTGTTATGAAGCGCTCGTGGACGAGCACGACTTCGGTACCATCGGCAACATCGGCGAAGGTGACAGTGACCAATGTCGGCTGGCTCGGGTCGCCGTCCCAGCTCCAGGTGAAGACCAGCTTTTTGCCGTCGATGACTTCCTGGTATTCGCCAACGGCGACCGGTGTATCTTCCTCGCCCTGCATGGCGATGCGGTATTTGCCGCCTGTGCGCACGTCAAGGATTTCGGCACGGGGCGTGCGCGGGCCCGGCGCAAACCATTTCGCCAGAATGTCCGGCTCCGTGAAGGCGGCGAAGACCTTGGCGCGCGGCGCCTTGATGGTGCTGGCAACGCGCAGGCTGTAGGTGTCGGTCATGGCGTATCCTCGTTTTCGAGCAGGTCCTTGAGGGAATCGAGGCGGGTGGTCCAGAATTTCTGGTAGAAACGCAGCCACTGGCCGGCGCTTTTGAGCGCCTCGGGGCTGAAGCTGATCATCTGGAAGCTTCCATCCTTGCGGCGGGCGATGAGGCGGGCCTGTTCCAGAACCTTCAAGTGCTTGGAGACTGCGGCAAAGGTCAGGTCATAGGGATCGGCGATCTCGGAGATCGAGAGTTCCGACGATGCAATTCGGCGCAGGATCGAGCGCCTTGTACTGTCGGACAACGCCTGGAAAACGCGGTCGAGATCGGCCTCGGAGGTTGGCTGCATCAGAAACGCCATTCAACTGTTCAGTAGTGTGCTCTTAACCTGCAACGCGGCGAAGAGTCAACCAAAGAGTTGAGTGTGTTGCGCGTTGCTTACGCAGGGATACATTGTGACATGCCAGGATTCATGCTAACTTACCCTAGGGCATCAGACGGCTTGCGCGATCCGATGCCAGGGAGGGTAGCATGGCATATCGCAGTCTCCTCGCCGGTTTGTTGTTGAGCCTCGTGCTGGCCGGTCCGGCGCAGGCCGATGTTTTCGACACGCTCGACACGCCGAAATTCGCCGCCATCACCTCGCGGCTGGTCTATGGCTATGCGACGTTCGACCTGAGCTTCACCGGCAACCCTAAGAATTCCGCCGAGAAATTCCTGAAGTCGATTTCCGAGAAGAAGTTCAACAAGAGCAACGGCAATTACATCGTCACGCTCGAGATGACGATGGACGGGCGCAAGCTGCTGTCGGAGCCCATCATCTCGGCGCGCTGGGAGCGCGACAAGTTCCTGTTCCTGACGACCTCGACCAAGACCAGTTTCGAAGCCAAGCGCGACGGCGTGTTGCTGGAGAATTTCGTCGTCGATACCAAGACCAACAAGGTCGAGATCAAGATCAGGGCGTATTTCAGCAATCAGCTCAACATCGACTTCTCGCTGTTCAAGGAAATCGCCGACCTGTCGAAGACCGCGACGTTCGCGGCGCTGGTTCCAGGGTCGGCCCAGGTGGCGGCAGCCTATGAGGGCTTTGCGCCGCTGCTCGACAAGCTGCTGAGCCGCTACGAGCAATCCGACATCGTCGAGGAGAAGACTGGTGTCTTCACCCTCATTGATCCGGGCTTCGGCAACAAGTTCAACTACGGCGACGGAGGGGTGTCGATCAACATCTACCTCAACACCAAGGACTCGCAGTTGGGCAGCAGTTTCGCCATGAGCAAGTTCACCGACCCGGATTTCGAACTGGCGCTGGCAACGGTAAATGCAGGAGTGGGTGTGGCGAGAGCCCGCGTGCTCGATATCATCGCGGAGGACGATGCCCCGCAGCATGCCGAGCTCAAGAGTTTCGTCACGGCGATCACCACCGGCACCAGGTTTCGCGAAGGACCGGGCATCGCCAAGATCCGCCAGATGTGCGCGGCGATGAAGGACCGCTTCAACACCCTCGTGACAACCCGCGATGCAAGCCTGATGTACTGGGCCTTCCTGCGCAAGTATCGCGGCGAATTGCGGAGTTATCCCGATGCCCTGACCTGCGCCGATACCACCTTGACCGAGAGCCTGACACGCTATGGCCTGGCGCTCAACCCGTCGGAATGGCCGCCGCCGCCGTGACGTGTCTAACGCCGGACGGTGAGCGAATGTGACACCAATGCCAGCACGCTGGCGCTGGCCATGAACCAGAAAACCGCGAATGGCCAATCATTCTGCAAATTGCCAACCAGTTGCGAGGCAGCCGCACCGCAGGCCATTTGCAGAAAGCCGGACCAGCCGGCGGCCGCACCGGTGAGGCGCGTATCGACGCTGATGGCGCCTGCCGTGCCATTGGGAATCGTAAGGCCATTGCCAACCGCGGCCAGGCACATGGGCACGAACAGCGTGGTGGGCGACAGCATTCCGGCGATGGCGGCGGCAAAGCACAACAGGCCGCCCAGCAGCGTGATGATGCAGCCCGCCATGATCATGCGGTCGATGCCGAATGTCCTGGTGTAGCGGCCGGAGATGAAGTTGCCGAGCATGTAGCCGGCCGAGATAATGACGAACCACAAGCCATATTCCAGCGGGGTGCGTTTCAACACGTCGACCATGATGTGCGGTGCGCCGCCGAGGAACGAGAAGAACAGGGCATTGGTGAAAGCGAGCGTGATCGTATAGCCACGAAAGCGCGGTAGACTGAAGAGCTTCACGGCACCAGTGATGAGGCTCATGCCGGAACCGGCCAGATTGCGATTGACATTTGTCTCAGGCAGGAAGCGCCAGGCCGCTATCAGCACCGCGGCGCCGAACACCGTCAAGAACCAGAAGTCGCCACGCCAGCCATATTGCGTGTCGATTAAGCCACCCAGTGCCGGAGCGATCATCGGGGCTACGACGAAAGCCATAGTGATGTATGAAATGACACTGGCCGAAGTCTCGCGGTCGAAGACATCGCGCACCATGGTGCGGGCCAGCACAATACCGGCAGCACCGCCCAGCGCCTGCAGCAGGCGGGCGGCGATCAGCACTTCGATCGATGGGGCAAGGGCTGCCATCAGACTGGCGATGACGAAAACCGTCAGGCCACCGAGCAGCATTGGCCGCCTGCCGATACCATCCGAGAGCGGGCCATAGACCAACTGGCAGAGCGCCATGCCAATGAGGTAAAGCGTCAGTGTGTATTGGACCGTGCCATAGGGCACGTTGAATTCGCGCTGCAACCCCGGCATCGATGGCATGAAGATGTTGAGCGCCAGCGGCCCCACGGTGCTGATGGCAACGAGGATGGCATAGGAGGGGCGAACCCGGACGGTGGCGCTTGCAGTCATGGTGCTTCCTACTGCGGGCATCTTCGTCGCGATAGCAAATTGACAAGCACCCTGGCATGTCGGCGGCGCATGAATAGTTTTTCGCATTTGCGCCGCAAGTTTCGGTTGGCGCGGCAACCAGCGAATCGCTTTCGCTGCCGCTTTCTGGAATGGCCTCTCCAAATTTCAGTTGACGCTAAGTTATGTTATGTGTTATCCTTGAAAAGTTGGGAGCGACGTTATGGCGATAGGGACTGCAAATGACGCTCACCACCGAAAATCAAAACTCGTAGTATTTTTGCATGGCATCCGGCCTATCGACAGGGAGCGAAAAGCCACCTTTCTGGAGGCGCTCGCTGCGGATATGCCGAATGCCGAAATCCTCGCGCGCGACCTTCCGATTTCGAGTTACATCTGCACGGTTGCGGCCGCCGGAATCGCCGTTACGGTCATAGGCTGGATCGACGAGAAATGGCAGGAAAACATCGGCTATGAAGAAATCATCCTGGTTGGGCACAGCGCCGGTGGCGCCTTGGCGCGGAAGGTCTTCCTCGGCGCATGGGGACAAGATGGCCGGCGCGTACCGTATGAAAAATCCGGCGACTTCGACAAGCTGCAGACTCCAAAGGAATGGGCTCCGAAGATCACCCGAATCGTGATGCTGGCCGGTATTGTCGCGGGTTGGCAGGCGTCGGGGCGGCAGAGATGGCTGGCCTTTTTAGGACTGAATATGGCGGGCCTTCTCGGCCATTTCTCCCCCATTGGCAATCTAACCTTCTTTGAGTTCCGGCGCGGCGCACCATTCATCATCAACACCCGGCTGCAATGGATCGATTTCGTTCGAAATCGTCCCGGACACGTAGTTCCCGTCATTCAGATGCTTGGCTCGATCGACGATATCGTCGCGCCCAATGAAACTCTCGATTTCACCCCTGCGGACTTGGATCATGCCTTTTTCGTTATCGAGGTGCCCAGTTCAAACCATCTGCAACTGCTCGACGTCAATCGCAATCTAGCGCAGGGCGAAGTGCTGGAACGGCAAGAGAAAAGACGTGAGCTGCTGACAATCGCATTGTTGGGCGCTGTCAGAGACGCCCAGTCAACCCCGTTTCCAAGCGTGCGCCCCGTGAAGTCTGTCGCGCTCGAATTTTTGATGCTGGGCGATTCTAGGCCTCCACCGGCGGAACCGGAGGTGAAGCATGTCGTCTTCGTCATTCACGGAATTCGCGACGATGGTTTCTGGACTAAGAAACTGGCGACTCACATCAAACTTCTTGGGGCGAAGAACAACCAATGCTGGCGATCGATCACGACGAGCTATGGCTATTTCGCTATGCTGCCCTTTATTTTTCCCTGGATACGCCGGCAAAAGGTTGAGTGGCTCATGGATATCTATGCCCAAGCCGCATTGCGCTACCCAGAAGCCCGTTTCCATTATGTCGGACATTCGAATGGAACATATCTTTGCGCCGCCGCGATGCGAGACTATCGCGGCTGTTTCTTCGAAAGAGTTGTATTCGCGGGTAGCGTTGTGGATCCGAAATATCCGTGGCCGGAACGAGTCGGGGACAGCGGGGTAAAAGCGGTAATGAATTATGTTGCGACAAGAGATTGGGTGGTGGCGCTGGCTCCGAATGCGTTGCGGCATGGCGGCAAGTTTTTCGATCTCGGCGGCGCCGGCCATGTTGGTTTTCAGATGTCCAAACCGCCATTCGTCACTGAGATGCGTTACCTCATTGGCCAGCACAGCGCAGGCATCAAGGAGGAACGCTGGGACGAAATCGCCCGCTTCATCACCGAGACGCATCCCGCTCCAACAACCGCGGCGGCTCCAGGATACTTCTTGGAGCACCAACCGCGAGATATAAGGTTGTTAGGATGGCTGTCTCCTGGAATTGCCGCCATCCTCGTCATGTTAGCGGCTGTAATCTTCTTGGAGTTGCTGTTTGCCGCTGCGGGGAGTTCGTTTTTGCATTACTTGAGCCGGGGACTGGCGAAATTCGGAGATCTTCCCTTGGCAGGAGGCTTCATGACCACGGCAAGTTCGACAACGGAAGTTTTGTCCCAGTGGTGGCAAAGCTGGAACCCCGTGTTCGACCTTATATTTCTGGTTCTCTATACGAAGCTTTTTCGGTTCATCACCACTCGCTTCTAATTAAATTGCGGTTCTGATTTCGAAGGGAGGTCCTGACCCGCCTGCAATCGACCTCGTAAGGCTTCCATGAACTACCGCCATGCCTACCACGCCGGAAACCATGCCGATGTGCTGAAGCACATTGTGCTCACGCGCGTCATCGAACACCTCAAGAAGAAGGACAAGCCGTTCCGGGTGATCGATGCGCATGCGGGCATCGGGCTCTATGACCTTTCAGGCATCGAAGCCGGCAAGACGCGCGAATGGGAAGGCGGTATCGGCAAGCTGGCGGCGCCATTTGACGC
>JANPCS010000291.1:0-6506 GCA_031431065.1 Hyphomicrobiales bacterium
GGAGTCGAGTTCGTCGTCGCCAATACCGACGCCCAGGCGCTGATGCAGAACGCCGCGACCAGGCGGGTGCAGATGGGTACAGCCCTGACGCAAGGGTTGGGCGCCGGTTCACAGCCGCAGATCGGTGCGGCGGCGGCGGAAGAAGCGCTTCCCGAAATTCTCGATCACCTGGCCGGTTCGCAGCCGGATGTCGGCGCCGCCGCGGCGCAGGAAGTCATCGACGAAATCCGCGACCATCTCTCCGGCGCCAACATGGTGTTCGTTACCGCCGGCATGGGCGGCGGCACCGGCACCGGAGCCGCTCCCGTCATCGTGCGGGCCGCCAAGGAACAGGGTATCTTGACGGTTGGCGTGGTCACGAAGCCCTTCCATTTTGAAGGCGTGCGCCGTCAGCAGACAGCCGAGCGCGGCATCGAGGAACTGGCGAAGCACGTCGATACGCTGATCGTCATCCCCAACCAGAACCTGTTCCGCGTCGCCAACGAGAAGACCACCTTTGCCGCCGCCTTCGCCATGGCCGACCAGGTGCTGTACTCGGGCGTTGCCTCGATCACCGAACTGATGACCAAGGAAGGCCTGATCAATCTCGACTTCGCCGACGTGCGGGCCATCATGAGCGAGATGGGCCGCGCCATGATAGGCACCGGCGAGGCCTCGGGCGACAAACGCGCCATCGAGGCAGCCGAAGCGGCGATCTCCAACCCGTTGCTTGACGATGTCTCGATGCGCGGCGCCCGTGGCCTGCTGATCTCGATCACTGGCGGACCCGATCTGACACTCTATGAGGTGGACGAAGCGGCCACGCGCATCCGCGAGGAAGTCGATCCGGAAGCCAATATTATCTTGGGCGCCACCTTCGATGAGTCACTCGAAGGCATCATGCGGGTTTCGGTGGTGGCCACCGGTCTTGCCGCCGAAGTGCTCAAAGGTGCGAAGCCCGAAGAGGCGGAACCGCGCCCGGAACAGCCCTCGGTGTTTGGGTTCCACGGCAAGCAATCGACGCCGCTCAAGAAGCCGATCCATCCGGCGCCGATGGCGGCGCGTGCCAATCCGCAAGCCCCGCCGGTGATGCAGCAACAACCCGCCCCGGTGCCCGCAGCTCTGCAGGCCGCGGACGACACTCTGGAGCGGGCCGAAGCGTTCCGCCCGGTCTCCGAGTACAGTCCGCCGCGTCAGGTGCGCATGCCGGCGATCGAGGAATTTCCGCCGCAAGTGCAGCGCCAGATCGAAGCCCAGCAGAGCCGCATCGAAAGCATTGCCGACCACGCCCAGCGCAAGAAGCCCGGCCTGTTCCAGCGCCTGGCCAATGTCGGCCTGGGCCGCAAGGATGACCCGCCGGCGGCCAATCCCGCCCAGCGCGAGCCGACGATTGCCATGCAGCCAGCACCGCGTCCGCCGCTGCAGGCCCGCCCGCAACCGCAGTTGCAGGCTGCAAACCCCGCCGAGGTGACGCTGGATGACGACCAGTTGGAGATACCGGCCTTCCTGCGCCGCCAGGCCAACTGATTGATTCCCCGGGAAAACACCTGAACCCGGCGGTCACACTTCCGCCGGGTTTGGGGCATTTATGAGAGGCGTTGGCGCCAGTTGCTTTTGGCCTCCGCAAGGCTATGACAGCGGCCTTGAGCGGGTCTGAAATCTCGAATCGCCCGTCTGCCCCCCGTGTCAATTGTCCTGAGGTTTCCTGTGCCGGTCACGCCCAAATCTGTTCAAGTGTTGACAGCCATGCTCGTGGCGATGTCGCTGACGGGATGCGGATCGACACTGATGGACGGCTTGTGGAACGACAGTTCGAGCAGCACCACGGCGGCCGGCGTCACCCCCGATCTGGCGACCGCGCAGGATGGGGCTGCCGTTGCCAAGCTCTATAACGAGGGCCTGAGCAACCTGAAAGCCGGCCAGAACAAATCCGCCATCAAGGATTTCTCCGAGGTCGAGCGGCAGTATCCCTACTCGAGTTATGCCACCAAGGCCATCCTGATGCAGGCCTATGCCAATTACGTGCAGGGCAAGTGGGATGATACGGTGGTGGCCGCCAACCGCTTTGTCACGCTGCATCCCGGCCATAAGGATGCTGGATATGCCTATTATCTGATCGCCGTTTCGAACTACAACAAGATCAACGACACCAAGCGCGACCAGACGGCGACCAAGCAGGCGCTGGAGGCGCTGGAGGAAGTGGCGCGGCGCTACCCCGGCACGGCCTACGCCAATGATGCCCAGCAAAAGGTCCTCGTGGCGCGCGATCATCTGGCCGGCAAAGAGATGGAAGTCGGCCGCTATTACTACAAACAGGGCAGCTACCTGGCCGGCATCAACCGCTTCAAGCGGGTGGTGACGGAATATCAGAATACGTCCCAGACGCCGGAAGCGCTCTATCGCCTGGCGGAGGGCTACATGGCGCTAGGGGTCGTCTCGGAAGCGCAAACGGCGGCCGCTGTGCTCGGCGCCAATTATCCCAATTCCGAGTGGTACAAGGATGCTTATCGGCTGGTGTCGAGCGATGGCGAGGCACCGGTCGCCAGCGAGCAGAGCTGGATCTCGAAGGCGTTTGCGAGTTTGAACCCGCTCTGATACGGCGCGTTGGCCATGTCTATGGTGATGGCGGAATTCTGTCGAAGATCTGCTTTGGTTGAGTACCGGGCTTGTTCGGCATGGCCTCCGGCGAAATTTTGACGACCGGCTGATTGGTATTGTTCTTAAGGTAATTCGAACCCTGCTGCCCGCCTGGTGCGGTGGATGAAACGTTTGGCTTCGGTATGCCAGGGTCGGGGGCCAAATCGCGTCGCGGCGAAAGCCGGATGTACATGTCCACAAGCAGAGCCGCGATCAGGATGAGCAAGAGAATGTTGGTAGCTGCGGTGGCGCCGCCAGGCGTCCGGCCAGAAGGCTGGCTTGCTTCACCCTTGTCAGATTGCGTATCCAAGCCGATCTTCCCGTTGGCCTATGGAGAGAAGCTTAGCGCGATGTCGCAAGGTGTTCCATACCCCCGAGGCGATCGCCTGCGCCGTCGATCTCCGCTTTCGCTGCCACCCAAGTCTCCGCTATATTGCTGGACATGCTGACCGCTCTTTCCATTCGTGACATCGTCCTGATCGAGAAGCTCGATATTACGCTCGACAAAGGCCTTACCGTACTTTCCGGCGAGACGGGGGCGGGGAAATCGATCCTGCTCGATTCGCTGGGTCTCGCCCTGGGGGCGCGTGGCGACTCAAGTCTGGTGCGCACCGGGGCCGAGCGCGGGGTGGTTACCGCCGCCTTCGCGTTGCCGCGCCAGCATCCGGCTTTCGCCATCCTGAAGGAGCAGGGGATCGACGCCGATGGCGAGTTGGTCATCCGCCGCATCCAGAATGCCGATGGCCCCAGCCGGGCGGCCATCAACGACCAGCCGGTCAGCCTCAACCTGTTGCGGCAGATCGCCGTGGCGCTGGCCGAGATCCATGGCCAGCATGCCGATAGGGCGCTGGTCGAGGTCAGCGCCCATCGCCGCCTGCTCGATGCCTTCGGTGGCCATGATGGCGAGGTTCTGGAGGTTGCGGCGCTGTGGAGCAAGGCCGCGGCGGCGGAGACCGCACTTGCCGAACACCGGGCGCTAATGGAACGCGCCGAAGCCGAGCGTGACTACCTCGAACATGCGACGGAGGAACTCCGCGCCCTCAACCCGATTGACGGCGAGGAGGCGAAGCTCGCCGAAGCCCGGCAAATGATGATGTCGTCGGAACAATATGCCGATGCGCTTGGCGATGCCGAGGAAGCACTGGCCGGTGACGGAACCTCGGTGGCCCGCCTCAACGCGGCACTGCGCAAACTCGAGCGGCGGCGCGAGACGGCAGGTGGGCGGCTTGATCACGTCTGCTCGGCGCTCGACCGCGTGCTGGCCGAAATCACCGAGGCCGAGCGGGCGATTGGCGAGGCGCAACGCTCCTTCGTTTTTGATCCGAAAGATCTGGAGAAATCCGAGGAGCGGCTGTTTTCGCTGCGCGCCGCGGCCCGCAAGTTCAAGTGCACGGTCGACAATCTGGCCCAGGTGCGCGAGCGCTTCGATGCCGAGTTGAAAGCCATCAGCGATGGCGGCGGGCGCCTGAGGAAGCTCGATCAGGAGTGGAGAAACGCGCGTGAAGCCTATGATGTTGCAGCCGAAAAATTGTCCATCAAACGGCGCAAAACGGCCAGGTCCCTCGACAAGGCAGTGATGGCCGAGCTGCCGCCGCTGAAGCTCGAACGCGCCCGCTTCGAAACCCATATCGAGACCGATGCCGGAAAGCCCGGTGCCGCCGGAATCGACCGCATCGAATTCATGGTGGCCGCCAACCCCGGAACGCCGCTGGCACCGCTGATGAAAGTCGCCTCGGGCGGCGAACTGGCGCGCTTCATGCTGGCGCTGAAAGTCATCCTCGCATCCAAAGGCTCGGCGCCAACGCTGATCTTCGACGAGATTGACACCGGGGTTGGTGGTGCCGTGGCCGATGCCATAGGCGGAAGGTTGTCCAGGCTGGCCGAAACGTTGCAGGTGCTGGCCGTCACGCATAGTCCGCAGGTGGCGGCGCGCGCCTCGCAGCACATGCTGATTTCCAAGATGGAGGAGGTGGCGTCCAAACGCATGGTCACCCGCGTCCAGCCGCTGTCATCGGGTAGCCGCCGCGAGGAAGTCGCCCGCATGCTGTCCGGCGCCCACGTGACGGATGCCGCCCGGGCGCAGGCGGATGAGTTGCTGCGGAGCAGGGGGTGAAGCATGGCGAAGGCTCTCGCCGCCATCGACGGCCTCTCGCCGCTTGAGGCCGCTGCCGAACTCGAACGGCTGGCAGTAGAGATCGCGGAACATGACCGCGCCTATCACGAGATGGATCAACCGGCGGTTTCGGACGCCGACTATGATGGGTTGCGGCTGCGCAATGAGGCCATCGAGGCGCTGTTTCCGGATCTGGTGCGGCCTGACTCGCCGTCGCGCCGGGTGGGCTCTGGCCCTTCCGAGAAATTCGGCAAGGTCCGCCATGCGGTGCCGATGTTGTCACTGTCCAATGGCTTCAGTGACGAGGACACATTGGAGTTTATGGGCCGCGTCCGGCGCTTTCTCAATCTGGGTGAGGACGAACCGGTCGAGGTCACCGCCGAGCCAAAGATCGATGGCTTGTCGATTTCGCTCCGTTACGAGAACCGCAAGCTGGTGCAGGCCGCCACGCGCGGGGATGGTTTCGAGGGCGAGGACGTCACCGCCAATGTGAAAGTACTGCGTGGCGTGCCGAAGCAGCTTGGGGCTCAAGCTCCGGACCTGTTCGAGGTCAGGGGCGAAATCTATATGTCGCACAAGGACTTCTCAGGCTTGAATGAGAAACAGAGTCAACTTGGCGACAAGCTCTTCGCCAATCCGCGCAACGCCGCCGCAGGCTCGCTCCGGCAGCTCGATCCGGCGATCACGGCGTCGCGCCCCTTGCAGTTTTTCGCCTATGCCTGGGGTGAGGTGCCCACCCTTCCGGCGACCACGCAGATGGGCGTCATCGCAGCCTTTGCCGCCTGGGGCCTGCCGACCAATCCGCTGATGAAGCTGTGCCGCAGTGTCGAAGAGCTTCTGGCGCATTACCGGTTGATCGAGAGCCAGCGCGCCGATCTCGGCTATGACATCGATGGCGTCGTCTACAAGGTGAACCGGCTCGACTGGCAGGAGCGGATGGGATTTGTGTCGCGCAGCCCGCGCTGGGGCCTGGCTCACAAGTTCTTGGCCGAAAAGGCCACGACGATTCTCGAGGGCATTGACATCCAGGTCGGCCGTACCGGTGCGCTCACCCCCGTGGCGCGGTTGAAGCCGGTCACCGTCGGCGGCGTCGTGGTGTCCAACGCCACGCTGCACAATGAAGACGAGATCGCCCGCAAGGACATCCGCATCGGCGACACGGTGATCGTGCAGCGGGCCGGCGATGTCATCCCGCAAGTGCTGGGTCACGTGCCGGAGAAGCGGCCCGCCGATGCCGTGGCTTATGTGTTCCCCACCGAATGCCCGGTGTGCAAGTCGCATGCGCTGCGCGAGGAACGCAGCTCCGGTAAGCTCGATGCGGTCAGGCGCTGCACCGGTGGGCTGATCTGCGCGGCGCAGCGCGTCGAGCGCCTGAAGCATTTCGCCTCGCGCAATGCCTTCGACATCGAGGGGCTTGGCGACAAGATCATCGCCGAATTCTATGCCGATGAATTGATCCAGTGGCCGCATGATATCTTCACGCTGGAGGAGCGCGACTGGAAATCCTTGAAGCGCCTGAAAGATCGCGAGGGCTGGGGTGAGGCAAGTGTGGCGAAGCTGTTCGAGGCGATCGACCAGCGCCGCACGATTGCGCTCGATCGATTCATTTTCGCGCTCGGTATCCGCCATGCCGGGGAAACCACGGCACGCGCCCTGGCCCGGGCCTATGGTTCGGCTGAAACCTTCTGTGAACAAATGATTGCCGCATCCGAAATCGAGAGTGACGCGTGGCGTGAGCACAACGCCATCGACGGGATCGGCGAGATCGTGGCGGAGG
>JANPCS010000292.1:0-3159 GCA_031431065.1 Hyphomicrobiales bacterium
GCGGTTTCTGCAGAAACCGCCCTCCGTTATTTCGGAATGTGGCTCAGCGGCATGGTCCCACGTGCGACAAATGCCGGTCAAGCAAATCAAGCCGGTCATTGCCGAAATACAGCTTTGATCCTGTATCGATAGTCGGTACGCCGAATACGCCACGGGCGATCGCTGCCTGCGTGTTGGCCTCGATGCGGTCCTTGAAGGCTTCGCTCATCGCCGCATCGCGCACGGCTTGTCTGTCGAGTCCTGCCGCCTCGCCCCAGCGCGCCAACTGGTCGAGGTCGGTGATGTCGGCCTCCTCCGCCCAATAGCCTTTAAGAACGCGTAAGATAAAAGCCTCCGCCTTGCCTTCGTCAGCGGCCAGCTGGCAGGCTCTGAGGGCCCGTGAGTTGCGCAAGGGATATTGTGGATGATAGCGCAGCGGCATGTTCTGCAATTCTGCCCAGTCGAGAATGTCCTGGCGAAACCACGCGACGCGCGAGGCTGCCGCTTCCAGTGGTTTCACGCCACCAATTGAATCAAGCAATCGTGGCAGATGCAACGGCCGCCAGATGAGGTCTTGTCCGTGCCGGCGCGCCAGATCGGCGGCGCGTTGGGCCGCGAGATAGACCCAGGGCGAATGCACGTCGAACCACAAGGTCAGACTCATGGCAGTTGCTCCATGCGCTTGTCCGCCACCCATTGCCGCAATTCCACCTTGCGAACCTTGCCTGACGGCGTCAGCGGAAAACCGTCAACCCGGAAGATCACCGTGGGCACCTTGAACCTGGCGATTCTGCTGGCGCAGTGCTGTTGCAGTTCGGCTGAACTTACCTGAGATGCCGGCTTCACAGCAGCCACGACGATCTCGCCATAATACTCATCGGGAATTCCAAAGACCGCGACCGCCGCAACCGCCTCATGCAGCTGCATCACGTTCTCGATCTCGGCGGGATAGATATTCTCAGCCCCGCGAATGATCATGTCGCGCAACCGCCCGCCAGCGATGACCAGATGACGGTCATCGGTGAAATATCCCAGGTCACCGGTACGCAGCCAGCCATCGCCGATGATCGTCTCCGCTGTCTCCTCTGGCCGCTTGTAGTAGCCTTCCATCACCATGGCGCCGCGCGCCTGAATTTCGCCAATCTCTCCAGTGACGCGAGGCTCGAGCGTTACCGGATCGGCAATGCGCAGCTCGTAACCGGGAAGTGCGGTCCCCGCCGTTTCCCAGCGTAGGGGATCGTCTGCATACGGACAAACGAACAGTGTCGCGCCTTCCGTCTGGCCATAGACCTGGCGCAATCCCGGCATCGGGAAATCTTGCGCGCAGCGCCGCAGCACATCCGGATTGCAATCGGCGCCGCCGCAGGTTCCAGTGCGCAGCGACGACAGATCGTGCTTGTTGCGCGCCGGATGATCGAGCATGGCGAGATAGGATGTCGGCACGCCGGAGAGAACCGTGCAGCGTTCGCTCTCGATGATGCCGAACATGGATTCGGGATCGAAACCCGGCACGCCCACATAAGCCGCAGCCGATTGCAGGCAACCCAGCAGATTGAGGATGCAGCCGGCGCAATGGAACAGCGGGATGATCGAGGTCCAGCGGTCACCAGCTTCAAGCCCCAGCCGTTCCGCCGTGCTCCGCGCCACCATCATCATCGCCCGGTGCGAGAGCATGGCGCCCTTGGGAAATCCGGTGGTGCCCGACGTATAGAGCAAGGCCGCGACAGCGGTGGGATCGGCCGTGGCTGGCGTGAAGGCATGAACTTCGCCGGTCATTTCCGGATAATCGCGCTCAAGCGTGAATACATGTTCGAGCAGCGGCAGCTCCGGCCTGAGCGCCGTGACCATCTCGAGATAGGGACTAGAGCGAAACGACGTTGAACAGATCAGCGCGCGCGCATCCGACTGCTTCAGCGCAAACGCCAGATCATCCCGGCGGTAGTGCGTATTGAGCGGCACGACAACGGCTGCCATCGCCGCGCAGGCCATCTGCACCACTGCCCATTCCACCCGGTTCTCAGCCAGAAGCGCTATGTGATCGCCCGCCTTCAAACCGCGTGCGGAAAGCGCGCCAGCGAGGGCCAATGCCGCTTCATGATATTGCTTGAACGTCAGCCGTGCCCGCTGATGCGGAAACACCAGCGCCTCGGCCTCGGGCCAAAGGCGGGCAACGTGCTCAAGGGCCGGCCACGGATGATCGAACATCAAAGTGCGCACCAGCCGCCATCGTCCAGCACAATGGTGCCGGTGATGACGGCCACACGGCCGGAGAGATCAAAGAGTTTCATGTTCCAGGATTTAGCTGCATCCGAGATCGTTGAGAAGACCCGGCACGATTGGCGAAAATCGCCCCGCTTCGATCATCTCCGCCACTGCTTCGATGTCGCTTGAGAACTCGCGGTCCTCGTCGCGCTTGGCTGCCTTGGATCGCACCAACTTGTGTGCCTCTTCCAACGGTTGCGAGGATACCAGGGGACGGCGGAAGTCGATGCCCTCGGCCGCTGCCATCAACTCGATAGCGACGATGCGCGAGAGGTTGGCGTTCATCGGTGTCAAGCGCCGCGCGCCATGCGTTGCCATCGACACATGGTCCTCCTGATTGGCGGAGGTGGGTGCCGAGTCAACCGACGCCGGATGCGACATCTGCTTGTTCTCGCTCATCAGCGCCGCCGCCGTGCATTGCGGAATCATGAAGCCCGAATTGAGCCCCGGATTGCGGATCAGGAAGGGCGGCAGCAACGAAATCGAAGTGTCGATCAGCGCCGCGATCCGCCGCTCCGAGAGAGAGCCGATTTCAGCCACCGCCATGGCGATGATATCGGCGGCGAAGGCCACGGGTTCCGCATGGAAATTGCCGCCCGAGAGGACAGCGCCATCCTCCGCGAACACCAGCGGATTGTCGGACACTGCATTGGCCTCGATGGTGAGCGTGCGCGCCGCGTTGGCCAGCAGATCGAGACAGGCGCCCATGACCTGCGGCTGGCAGCGGAAGGAATAGGGATCCTGCACCCGGTCGTCGTTTTTCAAATGCGAGGCACGGATGACGCTGCCTGACAGCAGCCGGCGGTAATGCGAGGCCGCCAGTTGCTGGCCGGGATGCGGACGCAGCGCATGAATGCGCGGATCGAACGGCGTATCGGAACCCATCACCGCATCAACCGACATGGCGCCCGCCAGCAC
>JANPCS010000293.1:0-5866 GCA_031431065.1 Hyphomicrobiales bacterium
ACGCCTCAGACCTTGCAAATTTCAACGATCGTGGTGGCGACGCCGGATTTACCAGGAACGGACTCTACGACGCCAAGGTCTATGGGCCAGGTTCTTCATCCTACGACGCGCAAGGTTTGCTGGCGGTAAAGGACGGCGACACGCTGGTGCTGACCTTTCGCGGCACAGACGGCAAGGACCCGGCGGTCGAAAATGGCCAGGCGTTTACCGGTGCTGGACTTTCAAGCCACTACAAGGCGTTCAAGCCGCTGATCAATGCGGCGTACCGGTATTTGCAGGATCACCCCGAGATCAAGGATGTGGTGGTCTCTGGCCACAGTCTCGGCGGCGCACTGGCGGATGTGTTCGCGCTGGTCGATGCCGAGCGGTTCCGGGATTTGCGGCCCGACGGCCTGAGCATCGTTTCCGTGGCCTCATCCGGCATTCCCAAGGATTTGCCGTTTTATCTGGGCGGCATTGACGGGCAGGTGGCACAGCTGGTCGACAAGGTGATTGTCGATGTCTTTGGAGTGGAATTCGTCACTCAGGAAATTCGCAGGCTGGAATTGCCGGACGACTACATCTCGATTTCCAACACCAAAGACCGGGCGCATTTTCCCGATGACTTTCCGGACATTCCGGAGGATTTTGGCCTGGTGCCGATCGTTACGCTGAAGGAAAACCTTCAGTTTGGCGGCGATACATTGTTTCGCGTGCCCAACATCGGTAACAGCGATGTGCAGTATTATCCGGTGCTCAGTCATCCCTTCGATTTCAGAGGCATGGGTGCCCAGCACAACTCTTCGCTGCTGTGGGCCAATCTGCAAGGACTTTTGACGGATGGGTTGATTGAGTTCTATGACGGGCAAAACCTGACGGCGGGCATCACCGACTATAACCGCGTGCCGGACTACAACGGCAAGCCGGTAGCGTTGTTCCTCGGCTATCTCAGTCTTGATAATCCCAGTATCATAAACGATCAGGGCGCCCGCGCGCTGATCGGCCGGTCTGGCAACGACTATGTCCTCGGTCTCGACGGCAGCGACACGATCTATGGCAACGGCGGCGCCGATCTGTTGTCCGGCGGCAAGGGCCATGACCGGATACAGGGCGGCAGCGGCACGGACGTGCTGTCGGGCGGCCTGGGCGGCGATGTTCTCAAAGGCGGCGGTTCCAGCGACACTTTCCACTATGGCGCAGTGCGTGAGTCTTTGGCGAGCGGCGATTCCGATGAGGTGCATGGGTTCGAGACGGCCAAGGACATGATCGATGTGTCGAACATCGATGCGCAAGCTGGGCGCGCCAACAATCAGGGATTCGACTTCATCGGCTCCGGCGGCTTCGATGACGAAGGTCAGGTGCGGGCCATCCAGATCGGCGATGACACGTTGCTGCTGTTCAACACCAAAGGCAGCGGCGGGGCGGAAATGGAAATCCTGTTGCACAATGTCAACGCCGCTTCGATCGACGCCGGCAATTTCATCCTGTGACCCCTGCGAGGTAGAGGACCAGCGGGATCGTTACGGCCGCGGCGATAACTTGCAGTGTCAGGATGTTTGCCACCATCGGTGCGTCGCCACCCATCTGCCGGGCCAGCACATAGGCGCCGGACCCGGTGGGCACGGCGGCGCAGAGAAGGGCCACGGCAAAGGCTTCACCGGTCACGCCCATCGCCATCAGGCTCAAAGCCATCAGCACCGGCATGAGCAGAAGCTTGAGAACTGTCGCAAAGGCAATTGGTGGCCAGGCCGACATGGCCTCGCCAAGCCGCAAGCCCGCACCGACCGTCAGCAGCGCCAGGCCCAGCGCGCCACGTCCAATCATGTCGAGAACCTGCTGGCCCATCGCCGGGAGCGGCAGGTTCAAGAGCTGCCAGGCGACGCCGCCCAAAGACGAAAAGACAAACGGGTTGCGGATGATCGACAGCGCCAGGCTTCTGGCATCGAGCCTGGTTTCCCGGGCAAAGCGCGACATGACGATGACGCAGAGAATGTTCAGCAACGGTGTCATCGCTGCAGCACTTACCGCAGCGAGTGACAAAGCTTTGGGCCCGAATTGCAGGGGCACGATGGCGAAGGCGATGAAAGTGTGCCAGCGGGCCGCCCCCTGAAGCAGGCTGGTGAATTGCGGTCCATCGAGCTTGAGCGCGGTCATCAGCGGGCGGCGGAAGGCCAGCAGCAGGGCGAACATCGCCAGCACCGCGAGGATCATGGCCAGCGCCATCTGGAACACCGGCACGCTGGAAAAATCCGCCGCAGCGATTTCCTTGAAGATGATGGCCGGGAACAGCACGAAGTAGCACAGCCGGTCGAGTGCCTGCCACTGGTCGTCATGGATGATGTTGAAGCGCTTGAGGCCGAAGCCAACGAGAATGACGATGAAAACCGGAAGCAGAGCGAGAAAGATTGTGGTCATCTGAGCGAATCGAGTGCGGCTTGCAGGATCCAGGCGGCGGCCAGCTTGTCGATAACCTGATCGCGCTTGGCGCGCGAGGCATCTGCCTGGATCAACATGCGTTCGACGGCGGCGGTCGATAGCCGCTCGTCCCAGAAGACAATCGGCAGCGGCGACAGCCTTGCGAAGTTACGGGCGAAGGCCCTGGTTGAGTGGCAGCGCGGGCCCTCGGTGCCATCCATATTGACCGGCAGGCCCAACAAAATGAGGCCGATGTTTTCAGCCGAAGCTATAGCGATCAATCGGTTTGCATCGGCGGTGAACTTGCTGCGGGTAATGGTTTCGATGGGCGTGGCGATGGTGCGGGTGCGGTCGCTGGTGGCCACACCGATGGTCTTCGAGCCGAGATCGAGCCCCATCAGCCGCTTGTCGGTGGATATGGTTTCCAGAGCGGACTTGAGGGAGAGGTCGGAGGTAGCCATGGCGCTGCACTAGCCGATTTGGCATCTGGGGCAAATGGCGAACTTGCCTTCCACGGCTGCCATGTGGAACATGGCCGCCAAGGGACCGCATGCGGCCCGCGTGATGGTAATGGCTTCAGGCCAGACGTTGGGGATTTGAGATGACGCAAGACGTGAAGCGGCCGGTTGGGAAAATTGTCGATCCGCTGCCGCCGGGCTCGAAACCCGACTTGCGGCCCTTGCACGGGCTGTGGATAATGATGGAACCCGTTTCGGCGGCCAAACACGCGCACGGGCTCTATGACTCCTTCGAAGGCAAGGACCCGCACGGCCATGTCTGGACCTACATGGGTTATGGTCCGTGGGAGTCTTTCGAGCCGTTCGAGTCCTGGGTGAAGGAGCGCGAGGCGGCGCGCGATCTGTGGTTCTACACGTTTGTGCGGCGCGATGGCCATGTACCGCTGGGCATGGGTTCGTTCATGCGCTGCGATGCCGCCAATGGGGCGATCGAGATCGGCCATATCTGGATGTCACCCGGATTGCAGCAGACGCGCGAGGCGACCGAGGCGATCTTCCTGATGATCCGCCATTGCTTCGACGATCTCGGCGTCAGGCGGCTGGAATGGAAATGCGACGCGCTCAACGCGCCCTCACGCAAGGCGGCGGAGCGCTTCGGCTTCAGTTTCGAGGGGGTTTTCCGCCAGCATTTCATTGTCAAAGGGCGCAACCGCGACACCGCCTGGTTCGCCATGCTGGACAAGGACTGGCAACGGGTGCGGACCGGGTTCGAAGCCTGGCTCAAGCCGGAGAACTTTGATGCAATGGGCAAGCAGAAGCACAAGTTGCAGGTGGCTTGAGCGGGTGCTATTTCGCGCCCTGACAAATCTCTGGAGAATTGAATTCAATGTCGGTCGATCAGGCAACCGTGAAGCGGGTGGCGCGTTTGGCGCGGCTCAAGGTGAAGGATGAGGACCTGCCGAAGCTGGCGGGTGAGCTCAATGCCATCCTGGGCTGGATCGAGCAACTAAATGAGGTCGATGTCTCGAAGGTTGAGCCGATGACGTCGGTCGTCAGCATGAAGATGAAAATGCGCAAGGACGAAGTGACCGACGGTCACTACCGGGCGAAAATCACCGCCAATGCGCCGGCCCAGGAGGACTCGTTCTTCATGGTGCCGAAGGTGGTCGAATGACCTCTCTCACCTCGCTCACCATTGCAGCGGCGCGCGATGCGCTGAGGCACAAGCAGTTCTCGGCGCTGGAGCTGACCGACGCCTATCTCGCCGCCATGGAAAAGGCCCGCGTGCTGAACGCCTACATTGTCGAGACTCCGGAGAAAGCGCGGGCCATGGCGAAAGCCTCGGACGCGCGGCTGGCCAGGGGCGAGGCTGGTGCCTTGGAAGGCATTCCGCTTGGCATCAAGGATCTGTTCGCCACCGAGGGCATTCACACCCAGGCCTGCAGCCATGTGCTCGATGGCTTCAAGCCGAATTATGAATCGACCGTCTCCGCCAACTTGTGGCGCGATGGTGCTGTGATGCTTGGCAAGCTGAACATGGACGAATTCGCCATGGGCTCATCGAACGAGACGAGCTACTACGGCAATGTCATCAATCCGTGGAAACGCAAGAATTCCAACGCGGCACTGGTGCCCGGCGGTTCGTCGGGCGGATCGGCCACGGCGGTTTCAGCCCATATCTGTGCGGCGGCGACCGCCACCGACACCGGCGGTTCGATCCGCCAGCCAGCCGCCTTTACCGGCACCGTCGGCATCAAGCCGACCTATGGCCGCTGCTCGCGCTGGGGCATCGTGGCGTTTGCCTCATCGCTCGACCAGGCGGGACCAATTGCGCGTGACGTGCGCGATGCGGCGATCATGCTGAAGTCGATGGCCAGCGTTGACCCGAAGGACACGACTTCGGTCGACGTTCCGGTGCCGGATTACGAAGCCGCCATCGGCAAACCCATCAAGGGCCTGCGGGTTGGCATCCCGAAGGAATACCGTGTCGATGGCATGCCAGCCGAAATCGATGCGCTGTGGGCCAAAGGCGCCCAGTGGTTGAAGGAGCAGGGGGCCGAGATCGTCGAGATTTCGCTGCCCCATACCAAATATGCGCTGCCTGCCTACTACATCGTGGCGCCGGCCGAGGCCTCCTCCAACCTGGCGCGCTATGACGGCGTGCGCTACGGGCTTCGCGTGCCCGGTGACGACATCGTCGACATGTACGAAAAGTCACGCGCCGCCGGTTTTGGCCGCGAAGTGCAGCGCCGCATCCTGATCGGCACCTATGTGCTGTCGGCTGGTTACTACGATGCCTATTATGTGCGCGCCCAGAAAGTCCGTACACTGATCAAGCGCGATTTCGACGAGGTGTGGAACAAAGTGGATGTGGTGTTGACGCCGGCCACGCCGGGCCCGGCCTTCGCGCCGGGCGAGATCACCGATCCGGTGCAGATGTATCTGTACGACATTTTCACCGTGACCGTGAACATGGCGGGCCTGCCGGGCATTGCCGTCCCGGCCGGTCGGTCGTCCGACGGGCTGCCGCTGGGGCTGCAGTTGATCGGCAAGCCATTTGACGAGGAAACGCTGTTCCAGACGGCGGCGGCGATTGAACAGGCGGCGGGGGGCTATACGGCCACGCCCTGGTGGTAGAACGGCAGCGGATGACCGGCTGGTTGTGGGCGGTATCCCGTCCATAGGGCAGACGGCGCGCTTTTGACGCCTACTGACGTCCGCTGCAAAACGGCTTTACACGTATGCACAAGGAGATGTAGCTTGCAATCTCAGGGGGCCGTCAACCAAAAGGAGTTTACCATGAAAAACTTTGGTCTACTGGTTACAGCAGTTGCACTTCTGGCCACGGCAGCGGTGGCGCATGCGAACAGCCGGGTCTATGTCGCGACGCTCTACGGCGGCAACGAGAGGCCTGCACTCGGCGATCTCGATGCCTATGGCGTCGCGACGGTGACCATCAATTCCGCCACCAGCATCTGTTATTCGATCCTGATGCACAATACCGTGGCGAATAC
>JANPCS010000294.1:0-2751 GCA_031431065.1 Hyphomicrobiales bacterium
CCAGACGTTGTAGCCATAGTTGTCGGCGACCGGCGAGGCGACGATGTTGTCGTAGTGAAGCTTCTGGTATCCGTACAGAATGCCGACCATCAGAACGCACGACAGCCCGATCGCAAACGCTGTCTCGATCGGCTTGCGAAGCACGTCTTTGTAGTAATAGAGCGACAGCGTCACCGGGATCAGGAGCACCACGGCCTTCACCTCAGCCAGGCCGATGGTGCCCAGCGCCACGGTCACGAACGCCGCAGTGACCCAGCCCTTCATGCGGCCCTCGCGCCACAACGCGACCGTCAGAATGATCATGATCAGCAGGTAGGTGGCCATTGCCGCGCTGTTCCCCCCGCCGTTGTCGGTTCCCGGGAATGTGCCGACGATGGAGTCCCACGGCGGCGCCTCGCTCGCGATCTCGCCGGTCGAGCGCTTGGAGGCGACGAACTTGTACTGATACAGGGCCATCGGGAACTGGAGCCAGGCGATGGCCAGCAGAAGGCGCCAGATCTGGTCGATCGTCGAGTCCTGGACGACGCCGACAAGAAACACCAGCAGCGCGCCCCAGACGAAGATGTTGTAGCGCGAGGCCATGATCGCCTCAGCCAGCGTGATGCCCGTGAGCGCGGCCGTGAAGAGCACGCAGAAGAGGTAGACCGCGAGCCACATGGCGAAGGCCGGAATGCGCGTCGTCTGCCCGCGCATTCGGCCACTCAGGATCAGCAGCAGTACCTGCACGTATTCGGCTGCGTCCAGTGTCGGTGCCAGCCATTGAAACTGCGAGACGTGCGCGAAGTAGGTGATCGGCCCCGTGATCAGGAAGCCCAGCAGGATGATGATCCAGAACGTCACGAGCACCGGCGTGACCATGACGATCGAGGCTCCCAACAACCCAAGCAGGCCGAAGGCGATGTACTTGTTGCCCATCGCCACGCCACCGGCAATGAGGATCGCGGCGACCATGACGACCGTGAACAGCGTGAGCTTCAGCCATATCGACGGCTTGCGATAGCTGTTGAAGCTCCGCGCGGTCGCGGACTCTCCGGTGAAGGCAAAACCGCCAGGCTCCCGCGCTGAGTCTTGCAGGCCGCCTCGCGGCTTGCCCGCAGCGGAACCCGCGACCGGGACTGTCGAAGTGACCTGCGCCATCGCTCAGGCCCCCGTGATGCGCAACCGGCGCTCTTGTTCGATCGATCGCACCATTTCGTTCACGAAGCTGGCTTGCAACGCATAGCCCGCCTTGGCATCGGTGCCGATGCTGGAAACGCGGACCAGCATGCCATCCGGGATCAGCCCGCGCACGCCATAGCGAAGTTGCACGAGCTTTTGCTGCGTTCCGGAGGTGACCACCTTGTCGCCCACAACGATCCAGTAGGTGATGGGCTCATATCGCGGGCCGAGGCGGGATTGCAGACGCCTGACCGGCATCTGGCGGCCGTCGAGATCAATCGTTCCGGCCTCGTTGCCGAGAACCTGGAAGCCCTGCGCCGGATAGCACACCTCCGGGCGGTGGGCGTTGGTGCCATCGGACTGATCACCGCCATAGGCCACCGACAGCATGATCCGCTCGCCGTTACCGTTGACGTAGGTCCGGCTCAACACCTGGTTGTAAATGGCGTCCAGCTTCGCCTGCAGGTCCGGCGAAGGCAACACGACGGGCGTTCGAGTGTCGATCTGCCAGTCGCCGAACTCACGCGGGAACAGGGTTTCGAGGTCGACTCTGGGCCCACTGTCGGCGATCTTCACAGTCGGCCGCGCGAAGTGCGCCATCGCGGCCGACGCCGCCATCAGGAAGCAAAGAAGGATCGCCTTCCACCGCAAAGCACTCATGCGCGCCTCCGATCGCCCTTGAACACCAGGTCGAGCAGCTTGTCAACGATCAGCATCAGCACCAGCGCGACCATGAACAGCACCATCCCGGCGAAGCCGTGCACGAACCCTTGTCCAGCCGCGTCGCCGAAGTAATACGTCACCAGCACCAGAATCATCACGCGCACGATGTTTGCGGCGAACGAGATCGGGATCAGCAGCAGCGCCAGGGTGATGTTGCGCGCGGCCGAGGTGTACTTCATCAGGTTCATGTACAAGAGGCCGAGCGCCTCCAGTGTGAACATCGAGTTCAGGCCGGCGCAGGCGTCGGCCACCAACAGCTGATACTGCCCGATGGTGAGAATGACGCCGGAGCGGCCGATCGGGTAGCCCAAGGAATACAGCAAACTCCCAGCCACGGCCGACACCGCCGACTTCAACGGGCCGGTGACAGAACCGACCAGGATCGACGGCAGCGGCACCATGAAGATCAGGAAGAAGAGCGGGAACCAGGCCACCTTGACGGCGGGCAGGCCCTTGAAGAGCAGCAGTATCCCGGCCAGGACGGCGATCTGCGAGGCCCCTTCGAACATGAGGATCGCCTGGGATCGGCCAAACACGTAGAGCAGCAGTCCGAGCCCCAGTACCAGCGATCCGATCCACTTGGCGGGCCTGCTGTCGAGTGCCGCGAGTTCGTGGCGCTTCTCGAACAGCAACCATGCGCTGACGGCCAGGATGATGGGGCCGTGGCCTTGCTCGTCGGACGCCCAGATCGTGTGCGCCAGATCCCAGTAGGTCGGGCCGTAGAGCAACAGGAACCCGAAGGCGACCCACGCAAACGCAAAGGCATCGAACCGCGCGGGCAACCAAGGCTTGGTGGCTGGATGCGGCGGTTCGACCCCCGTCTCCGGTTGGATCGCGGACATCCTCAGAACTCGTTGACGATGACGCCGG
>JANPCS010000295.1:0-2638 GCA_031431065.1 Hyphomicrobiales bacterium
CTATTATGTGTCGCGCGCCCTTGAGCCCTTTGGCGAAATGTCGGAACCCACAGACACCCTAGGCCTGAAGGGTCTGCTCGATCAGGGCCTGTCGATGCTGGTGCTGGCCGACATCGGCGTGCTGCCGCAGGAGCAGCAGGAGATCGTCGGGCAATGGCTGACACGCGGTGGCGTGCTGTTGCGCTTTGCCGGGCCCCGCTTGGCCGGTGCGCAGGATTCACTGGTTCCCGTCACCCTGCGCGAAGGCGGCCGTTCGCTCGGCAGCGCCTTGAGCTGGGAGACGCCGCAAGCCATGCAGCCCTTTCCGGAGACCAGTCCCTTTGCCGGACTTGCCGCCGACGAAGCGGTGAAGATCAATCGCCAGGTTCTGGCCGAGCCCGATGCCGACTTGCCCGACAAAGTGTGGGCAACACTGGCCGATGGCACGCCACTAGTCACCGCCAGGCGTGAAGGCAAGGGCCTGATCGTTCTGTTCCACGTCACCGCCAATGCCGACTGGTCGAACCTGCCCTTGACCGGCCTCTTCGTCGACATGCTGCGCCGGGTGCTCGATCTGGCGCCTGCCGCTGGCGGAGGAGCCGCCATTGCAACGGCCCAGGCCGATGCGCAGGCTTTCACGCCATGGCGGGCCTTGGATGGCTTCGGCGAACTGACTTATCCTATGCCTGATGTGCAGCCGATCCCCGCCGCGATGATCGACAAGGCGGAAGCCTCGCCCACTACGCCCGCCGGCCTCTACCGGCGCAGCGCCCAGGAGCGTGCGCTGAACATCACCCGCAGCGGCGACGCGCTCAAGGCCATCGGCAATCTTCCAGCGGCGATTGCCATCCGGTCCTTGACGCCGATGCCCGCAACCGCTTTGGCACCCTATATCTTCGCCTCCGCCACGCTGCTGTTCCTGCTCGATTGCCTGGCCGCCCTCTATCTTGGCGGCGGCATCAACCGCCTGCGCCTGCTGCGTGGTGCAGCGGCAGCACTCCTGCTGCTTCTCCTGGCGCCGAGCACACCAGACGCCAATGCTCAGTCTGCGGATGATTTTGCCCTGCGCAATGCGCTGCAGACCCGCTTTGCCTATGTCATCACCGGCGACAGCGCCATCGACGACGTCAGCCAGAAAGGCCTGATGGGCTTGAGCCTGATCCTCCGCGACCGCACGTCGATTGATCCCGGCGATCCCCAAGGCATCAACATCGACAGCGACGAACTCACTTTTTTCCCGATCATCTATTGGCCGGTGCGTGCTGACGCTGCCGTGCCGTCCGATGCCACGCTGGCCCGCATGGACACCTATATGAAAAACGGCGGCACCATCTTTTTCGATCTGCGCGAGGACGGCGCGGGGATCGATGCACTGTCGGGCGGCACCTCGGCATCGGGCGATGCGCTGCGCCGCATGCTTGCCAAGCTCGATATTCCACCCCTTGAGCCGGTGCCTGAATCGCACGTCCTGACCAAGAGTTTCTACCTGCTCGACCGCTTTCCCGGACGCTACGCCGGCGGCAAGCTGTGGGTTGAACGTTCCGACTCCGAAGGTGCCACCAGCAGCACCAGCGACGGCGTCAGCACCGTCATCATCGGTTCCAATGACTATGCCGCCGCCTGGGCGATGGACGAAAACGGCGAGGCGCTCTTTGCGTCCGTCCCCGGCACCGACCGGCAGCGCGAATTCGCCGTCCGCACCGGCATCAACATCATCATGTATGCGCTGACCGGCAACTACAAGGCAGACCAGGTCCACGTTCCGGCCCTGCTCGAAAGGCTAGGCCAATAATGGGCTGGACTCTGAATTTCGCGCCAATATTGCCCTGGGCCGTGATCATCGGGCTCGCCATCTTCGGTGCCGTGCTGATGTTGGCGATGCTCTACGCCCGGTCGCGCGGTGCCGCGCTGCGCGTGCTGGCCCTTGGTTTTCTGATCACGGCGCTTGCCAATCCCTCGATCCGCAACGAGGAACGCGAAGCCCTGACTGATATCGCCGTCGCCGTCATCGATCGTTCGCTCAGCCAGGAAAATGGCGATCGCATCGCCCGCACCAATGCCGCTGAAGCCGCCCTCAAACAGGCCGTAACGCGGCTCGGCAACACTGAGCTGCGCACCGTCGAAGTGAAGTCCGGCATCAGCGCGCAAGATGACGGCACGCGCGCCTTTGAAGCCTTGAACCGCGCGTTGGCGGAAATTCCCCCAGAGCGTTTCGCTGGCGCCATCATGGTCACCGACGGCCAAATTCACGATGCGCCCGCCGACCTGACGAAGAGCAACATCGGTGGCCCGGTGCACGGCCTGCTCACCGGTTCCAAAACCGAGAGCGACCGCAAGGTGGTGATCGACAAGGCCCCACGCTTCGGCATCGTCGGCAAGGAGCAGGTCATCGCCTTCCATGTCGAGGAGGCCAATGGCCCCGGCGTACCTCTGGAAGCCGCCGTCATCGTCGGGCGCGGCGACCCGCAGACCATCACGCTAACCCCCGGCCAGACCGTCGAAGTGACCGTACCCATCGATCACGGCGGCCAGAACATCGTCGAGATCGCCGTGCCGCCGCTGGCTGGTGAAATCTCCAACCAGAACAATCGCGCCGTCACCGTCATCGAAGGGGTTCGCGACCGGCTGCGGGTTCTC
Organism: Hyphomicrobiales bacterium; assembly: GCA_031431065.1. Taxonomy (GTDB): domain Bacteria; phylum Pseudomonadota; class Alphaproteobacteria; order Rhizobiales; family Aestuariivirgaceae; genus Aestuariivirga. The sequence goes on from JANPCS010000295.1 coordinate 2,617, forward strand.
CTGGTGTCGGGCGAGCCGCACC
>JANPCS010000296.1:0-3138 GCA_031431065.1 Hyphomicrobiales bacterium
AGTTGCTTGATCCGCTGCCATTGATCCCCACGTAGCTCGCGTCTTGCCATCGATGCTGGCCTCCACGCCCAGCAGATAGCTTGAATCAGAAAAAACTGATTTGGGGAATCCTAAATGTCAACAAAACCTAGGGCTGGTGAAGACCGATCCCCGCTCCTGCGCAATGTTCGTCCACTGCCAATCGGGCCTCGCCGCCAGTTTCAAGGAACTCTATCAAGGCACCCTCAAGATCGAAGGCAACCGCAGCCTCATATTGAACATCGACCAGCCGCTGCCCGAATCGGAACTCCGCCACTGCATCGGCCTCGCCCTCACCCATCACCTGCGCAAGCGGCCTGCCATGCGGAAGTCAAGCAGCGCCCGCCGCTAACCATGGGATGCACACACCGCCGTATTTTACGGTTCGACAGACCTGGATGATTGCTCCTGAAACCTCTCTCCACTAAGAGATGATTCTTCCGCCGGAGCAATTCATGACCACGCCGATCCCAATCATCATCGACACCGATCCCGGCCAGGATGATGCCGTTGCCATCCTGCTGGCCCTCGCCTCGCCGGAACTCGAAGTTTTGGGCATCACCGCAGTGGCCGGCAACGTGCCGCTGGCTCTGACCGAACTCAATGCCCGCAAGATCTGCGAACTCGCCGGCAGGCCGGACATCAAGATCTATTCCGGCGCCATCCGCCCCATGGTACGCACCCTCGTCACCGCCGAGCATGTCCATGGCAAGACCGGCCTCGATGGCCCGGTGCTGCCCGAGCCCAAAATGCAGTTGCAGAAGCAGCACGCCGTCGATTATCTCGTCGAAACGCTGATGGCGCATCCGGCTGGCACCATCACAATCTGCGCGCTTGGGCCGCTCACCAATGTGGCGCTCGCTTTGGTGCGCGAACCCCGCATTGCGTCGCGCATCAAGCAGATCGTCGTCATGGGCGGCGGCTATTTCGAACAGGGCAATGTCACGCCATCGGCCGAATTCAACATTTATGTCGATCCGCATGCCGCCCGCATCGTTTTCGAGGCCGGCATTCCCATCACCCTGATCCCGCTCGACTGCACCCACGGGGCGCTCACCACCAAGGCGCGGCTCGAGAAGTTCCGGGCACTCCCCAACCGTTCGAGTGCCGCCACCGCCGAAATGCTGAATTTCTTCGAGCGCTATGACGTCCACAAATATGGCTTCGACGGCGGCCCGCTGCATGATCCTTGCGTTATCACCTGGCTGCTCAAGCCCGAACTCTTCCAGAGCCGCGAAGTCAATGTCTCAATCGAGTGCGAATCGGAATTGACCATGGGCGCCACCGTCATCGACTGGTGGAAAGTCACCTGCCGCCCGGCCAACGCCACGGTTCTGCGCTCGGTCGATGCCGATGCCTTCTTCGACCTGCTGGTGGAACGGATCGCCCGGCTGCCGTGAGAGTTAAACAAAGCTTCACTGGTTCACCCACGAATGTACTTGTCAAATCGCGCAAGTTTTTCCTTCTCCGCCCGAAGGGCGGGGAAGGATAATGAGCGAGACGATGTTGATCAGTCATCGCACCTTTGCTTGGAAATCCAGGCAGCGGTTAACCACCTCGAACACGTCTGCCGAAATGGCGGGCGCTGCGTGCAATGCTCTGAGATGCATCACGGCAGCGCCAGTTTGTAAACCCCGCCGCCCAGCATCCCGGCGAAGAGAGACTTGCCATCAGGCGTCACGGTAAGCGCCTGAACCTGGGTGTTGGGTGGAAGGCCAGTGCCCAGAGCTGTCAATTGCGCGCCGCTGTTGGTGCCTTTTAAAACGCCACACAGACCTCCGGCGTAAAAGTTGGTCGGTGTGATAGGATCGGCGGCGAGGGCAGCAATCGGCGGGCAATCACTTGCATTCACAACGGTTGGAGTTGCCCATGGAATCCAGCTAGCAGCGCGCTCCGCTCTGGTTTGGTTGAGCGGCACTCTACGAGAATACCCATGAACCTCTGCCAAGAAACCTGCTGGCGATTTCACACCCAAAAACTGTAAAGCGAAAACTCCTAACTTGCCCGCCTGAAAGCCGTCGGCAAAATTCAAAAATTTCGGACCGGCCGGCGGAATCGCGCCTCCGCCCGAACGTGCCGCCGGAATTGACGGATTGTTCGCCACCCATTTGTTGCCGCCATTGTTCGACTGAAACGCGCCGAAGTTCGGATCGGTCAGAAGTAAAACCCCGCCAAAAATCGACACCGAATTCGGTTGCATCCCGGAAGTTGGCAGGCCGGTGTTGGCGGCTTTCCAGGTCGCGCCGGCATCGTTCGACTTGTTGACGACAAAGGCGCCGCCGCCGGCATAGAGCGTCTTGGGGTTGGTGGGGTCGAGGCCCATCGACAGAATCGTCTGGAACGGCAGAACATTGCTCCAGCTCACGCCTGAGTCACTGCTCTTGAATATTCCGTTGCCGAAGGACGATGAGAAGTAGACACGCGACGGCGTCGCCGGATCGACGAGAATCTCCGAGACCTTGTCCAGCCAGCCGTCGTTGATCCTCCTCCATGATTTGCCGCCGTTGGTGGTCTTGAACACACCGCTGTATTGGGTTCCGGCATAAAGCGTGTTTGGCGCCTTGGGATTGATGTCAAGCGCCGTGACCATGGTGTTGGCGAGTCCAGCGTTACTTTCCCGCCAGGCTCCACCGCTGTTGCGGCTGGCGAAGACGCCGTGGTCGGTGCCGGCATAGATGCGGCTGCCATCAACAGGATCGATCGCCAGCGTTCGCACGTTGCCAGCAAAGCCTGGAACAACCAGCCCCAGGCTCTTCCAACTCTTGGCGCTGTCGGTGCTGCGGAACAGCGTCGTCTGATTAACCACGCCCATGAGGTTCGTGGGCTGTTCCGGATCAAGCGCCAGCAGCAAGACGCCCGACGCCCCCGGCATCACCGCCCAGGAGAGCCCGCCATTGGTGCTCTTCACCACACCCAGCGTTGTCATGGCGTAGAGGATCTTTGGTGTGAGCGGATTGATGAACAGCGAGAAGAAGCGGATGGATCCGGTCCCAAGTCCGGCGGTCAACAGCTTCCAGCTCGCCCCGCCATTGGTGCTCTTGTAGAGGCCGCCGTCGGCCCCGGCATAGAGATTGGCCGGCGTCACTGGATCGATCACGAATGCACTAACGCTCTGGCTTG
>JANPCS010000297.1:0-6202 GCA_031431065.1 Hyphomicrobiales bacterium
CTTTCCCGGCCACGAATCACCTCCATCGCTGCTGATCAGCGATAGTGATTCAGAAATACCCGACCAGATCAATGACGGCGGCCACTAGCGCAGACTTGCGAAGGGCGGCGCTGACGGCAGATGAAGCTTTCGCGCCGCTCCATCGGCTCTCCCGTTGATGCCGACTACTTCCCCTGCTCGACTGCGTCGGCCAGTTCGGTCAGGCTGACAAAATGGTAGTCCGGGATGGCAGGCGTTGTAACGGTCGGCGTTCCGCCCGCGCCCAGGTGGCCCTTGCGGCGCTCGATCCAGCAGGTGTGATAACCCAGGTTCTTGGCAACGGTGATGTCGTGATACTGGCTTTGTGCCACGTGGAGAATGTCGTTCATGCCAAAGCCATCGCAGCTGAGGCGGCCGCGCACAAAGGCAAAAACCTGCGGGTCAGGCTTGTTCCAGCCGGCCATTTCAGCCGTTATCATGTCGTCGAATGGGAGATCGAGGGTTCTGGCGAAATGCGACAGCGCCCAATTGTCGGAATTGGTCATGGCCACCAGACGGAACTGTTTGCGCAACCGCTTCAGGGCCTGGACGGAATCGGCAAACGCCGGCCAGCGCGGAATTGACAGCCGGAAGCCATCGGCATCGTCGGCCGAGACGGGAAGGCCGAGTTTGGCCGCCATCTCGCGGTACATCGGCGCCATCATCGAGGGGAAAGGCAAGCGCGGCGTTTCGTGGTGCTGATGGTCTTCGGCCACGGCGTAAGCTTCAAGCAGCGCCCGATCGCCGGCCGTCACGCCGCCTTGCCGTGCCTTGGCCCGCAAATAATCGAGAAGGCCGGTTTCGAAATCGATCAGTGTGCCAACGACATCGAAGGTCATCACTTTGCGGTCGGTCAGGGCCATGGCAACTCCTGTCAGGCGGTTCAGAAAATATAGCTGAAAAGAGCAATGTCGCGGGCCTAGATTTCGGCCATGCGGTCACGGGCCGCGGCATCGTTGTATGTCCGATAATCCGGACTGCGATCCGGTCTCGTGACAGGCGGCAGTCCGGTACTCGGTGAAGCCCATCCACAATTCACTTTTGCTGCGCGGGCCTGGCCAGATTACGTCTTCGATCACGGTGCCGCCGGTCTTCGGAATATGCACGAAGATGCAGCGGTACTGATACGAAGTCAGCGCAATCAGACGATATTGGTCGTCACCTTGATGTTGCCCTTGGTGGCGTGGCTATACGGGCAAACGACATGCGCCTTGGTGGCGATGTCCTGGGCCACGGCCTTGTCGATCCCCGGCAGGTTCACGTCCATCGCCACTTCGAGGCCAAAGCCGTCGCCGTCATCGCGCGGTCCAAAGCTCACATGCGCGGTGGTCGAGGATTGCTCGCTGAGCTTCAGCGGCGGGCTCATCTTGCCGGCAACGAATTTCATGGCACCGAGGTAGCACGACGAATAACCGACCGCGAAAAGCTGCTCCGGGTTCACGCCTTCGCCCTTGCCGCCCATTTCGGTGGGGTTGTCGATCTTGAGGTCGAGGGCGCCGTCGGCGGTTTTCGCGGTGCCGCCGCCGCGGCCGCCAAGCGAGGTTGCCTGCGCGGTGTAGATTGCCTTGATGCTCATGGGATATCTCCTGGTTGCTGTCGCATTTACGTTCGGTGACGCGATGTCGCTTGCCCGGCGCCGATATACAAGTCAAGCGGGCTTCCGCCTTGGCGTACGGGGTCTGCGCACAGCGGTGGCAACGCCTGGTGCCACGAGTGCTGATCACGCCATAGGCAAATTCCCGTGGCATGGAACCGGCGCAAATCCGATCCCGGCAAGGGTGGTTCTTGGAATTGCGACCTTCACGGCGGCGGCAGCAGAGTCCAAAAGGCGGCCTTGCGCTGGTGCACGCGGCGCAGTTCATTGACGTAGTCCTGATGGGATGGCCATGCGCCGCGGCCGGCAAAGGAACTGTCCTGGCTTTGACATTCGAGAAGATGGCGCGCGGCGTGGCGGTAGCGCGTCGATTTGCTGTACTCGAGTATGTGATTGATCATGGCGCGCCGCAGCAGCGTGGCGGCGAGGGAATATTTTCCCTCCAGCGCCTGAGCCGCCGGCGTCAGCAGTTCATAGAGATTGCCGTCCAGCTCAGCGCAGCGGGCCTCGACCAAAAGTGCTGCCTTGGCGAGGGCCGGCCAGGTGATGAGAAAATGCAGCGCCACGTGAATCTCGGGAAACGCGAGTGCCACGGCCATGGCGCGGTCCTCAGCCTGGACATCATCAAAATCGGGCAGGCGCTTGAGAAAGTTGCGGAGATGATCCGCCGCCAGGGTCCGTTCGAAACATGACCAGCGGAAAGCCTGCGCTACGCTGTTTTTGCCCAGCGCATCCAGCACTTCGGCGCGGGTTGTTTCCCATTCATGGGCGAGGCCCGGCGGGTAATCGTCATCAACGGCATCAAGGACGTGCAGCGCTTCTTCCGCCCGGCCGGCCGACAGGAGACGCTGTGCAATACCAGCCGCGATCCGCGGCGCGCGGCGCGCCTCATCGGATTGCAAGGAAATGTAGCTGTCGACATCGGCCTGATGATCGGCAATTTGCTCCAGCGCCATGCGCGCGACGCTCTGCCGATGCCGATCCTCGATCTCATCAGCGTAGATGCGGCCATTGCTGCCGCCCCAGCCAATGACGACGCGATCTTTGCCGGCGGGCTTCGGCACCCTTGTCTTTCCCAGTTCCAGCATGCGTAACTTGAGGTGCTTGAGCCCCGCCTCGGCCGGGCTTTGCGCCCCGGCCAGTTCAAACCGCAACCGCCGTTTCAGGGTGGCGTCGCTGGCGCTGACTTCAAGCAGCAACTCGGCGAGCCGGGCAGCACCGAGCTTTTCAATGGACTTGGCATTCAGTGCGGGGGTCTTGGCCATGGATCACCGGACAACCAGCCTATCCATTGCCGACGGCACTGCAGCCGGCATTTCATCCGCTTGCCATGACAAGGTCCCGGAGGCCTGCTACGAAAGCCCCATGCGCGTATCTCCCTCCTTCCTCGATGACATCCGTGGCCGGGTGCCGATTTCGTCCGTTGTCGGGCGCAAGGTGGCATGGGACCGGCGCAAGACCAATCCTGGCAAGGGCGACTATTGGGCCTGCTGCCCGTTCCATGGCGAGAAGTCGCCGTCCTTCCATGTCGATGACCGCAAGGGCCGCTACCATTGCTTCGGCTGCAAGGCGTCGGGCGACATCTTCACGTTCCTTGTCGAGAAGGAGGGACTGAGCTTCCCGGAGGCCATCGAGCGGCTGGCGGCGGAAGCGGGCCTCGCCATGCCGCAAGTCTCGGAAGCTGATGTGCAGCGCGAGGAGCAGCGTGCAAGCCTGTATGATATCATGGAAATTGCCACGAAGTTCTTTGAGACAGAATTGCAGGCGGCGGGTGGCTCGCAGGCGCGCGGCTATCTGGCCGACCGGCAACTCTCCGTGCCGGTCCAGAAGGAGTTCCGGCTGGGCTTCGCGCCCGACAGCCGGTCGGCGCTCCGCTCTCACCTTGCGGCGAAAAACATTACCATCGAACAGATGGCCGAGGCTGGCCTGGTGAATGCCGGAGAGGACATCCCCATCGCATACGACAAATTCCGCGATCGGGTAATGTTCCCGATCCGTGACCCAAGAGGCCGCGTTATCGCCTTCGGCGGCCGGGCGATGAACAAGGATGCAGCGGCCAAGTACCTGAATTCGCCGGAAACTCCGCTTTTCCACAAGGGTAGCGTGCTGTACAATCTTGATAAGGCCCGGAGTGCCGCGCATGAGCGTGGCGCCATCATCGCGGTTGAGGGCTATGTCGATGTCATTGCCATGCACCGTGCCGGATTGCCGCATGCCGTGGCGCCTTTGGGGACGGCACTGACCGAAGACCAGTTGGCGCTGCTGTGGAAACAGGCGCCGGAACCGGTTCTTTGCTTTGACGGCGATAAGGCTGGCGCCACAGCTGCCTATCGGGCGCTTGATAATGCCCTGCCGCTCCTGAAGCCTGGCCATTCGCTGCGTTTCGCGCTGCTGCCGGAAGGCCAGGATCCAGATGACCTGCTGAAGGCCCAGGGGGCACTGGCCGTTCAGGCCGTGGTTGACGCCGCGCTACCCCTGTCAGACATCCTGTGGCAGCGGGCACTCGACGGCAATGATCGCTCGACGCCTGAGCGTCGGGCCCAGTTCGAACGTGATTTACGTAATCTTGTCAATGTGATCGGCGATGATGTTGTGAAAAAACATTACCTTGCGGACATTGGTGCCCGGCTGCAGGCGCTGTGGCAGCCAGCGAATGGCGAATGGCGAATGGCGAATAGGGGAAGGCCGCGTTCTCCCCGGTCTCCATTCGCCACTCGCCACTCGCCATTCGCCAAGCCTTGGGACATCGCCCAGCCAGCCTCCGCCCAGCTGAAACGGCTGGCTGCGAGCAGCAGTTTCCACCGTGGGGCGGAGCGCCGTGAGAGAATGATCGTGCTGAGCGTCATCAACCATCCGGAACTATTAAACGAGTTCCTCGACGAAATTGCCGGTCTCGAACTCACCACACCGGAGCTTGACTCCGTCCGTACACAAATCATAGATAGCGCCGCTCTGGGGTTTGGCCTTGACGGAACAGACCTGCGGAGCCATTTGATTGCGAAGGGTCTCGGGTCCTTGCTGGACCGGCTGGAGACCCAGGCGAAGCGACTGAACGAATGGTTCCTTGGGAGCGGGGCAGCACAAGATGACGCCCGCACAGGCCTTCGTCAGATGATCGCCCTGCACCGGAAAACCGTAATCCTCGAGCGGGAGCTTCGGGTGGCGGAAGCCGCCTTTGCTGCCGATGCGACGGAGGAAAACCTGAACGCACTCAACGCGGTGCGCGAGCAGCTGTCGTCCCATGCCGGTGCCGAGGCCCAGATCGAGGGTTTCGGAATTGCCTCGGGGAGACCGGCTGACGCCATCGGTTGAAGGCACCAAAACCTGATTTGGGCCTAAAACAGGGTTAAGTGGCGGTTAATCCGCCGAAGCCTAGTTTTGACCCCGAATCACAACGCAGCTATGGCGGTGCCGACCGCCCGATAGATCAAGGACAAAAGCCCCATGGCCCGAGCCCAAGTGCGCGCATCGACCCCTGATGACCAGGAACCGCCAGCCGCCACCGACGAGAACGAGGCGCCGGAAGCCCAGGCTGGCGATAGCGCCGACTCGCCCATCCTCGATCTCTCGGATGCCGCCGTCAAGCGGATGATCAAGCTCGCCAAGGCGCGCGGGTTTGTGACGCTCGACGAACTCAATGCCGTCCTGCCATCGGATGAGACCAGTCCAGACCAGATCGAAGACGTCTATGCGATGCTGAGCGAGATGGGCATCAGCGTCGTCGAGAGCGAGGAAGAAAGCGAAAACCTCGCCGCCAAGGTCGAAGCCGAGGCGGAAGTCGAATCAACCGAGACAGCACTGATCAAGGTCGAGGCGGCGAAACTCCCCGCCGACCGCACCGATGATCCGGTGCGCATGTATTTGCGCGAAATGGGGCAGGTGGAGCTGTTGTCGCGCGAGGGCGAAATCGCCATCGCCAAGCGCATCGAGGCCGGCCGCGAGGCGATGATCGCGGGCTTGTGCGAAAGCCCGCTGACCTTCCAGGCCATCATCATCTGGCGTGACGAGTTGAACGAAGCCAAGATCCTGCTGCGCGACATCATCGATCTGGAAGCCACCTACGCCGGCCCCGATGCCAAGAAGCAGGGCCCGGTGCAGACGCCCGCTCCTTACGTGCCGCCCAAGGAAGAAGTGAAGCTCAAGGCCGAGGCCAAGCGCGCCGAAGCCAAGCGCCAGGCCTTCAAGCGCCCCGCCGACGATGAGTTCAGCGATGTGCTGTCGCCAGAGGACTTCGACAAGCCGGTGGTCGAGGAGGAGGACGACGAGGAGGGTGACGATCTCGGCGTGTCGCTCTCCGCCATGGAAGCGGAACTGAAGCCCAAGGTACTCGAGATTTTCGACAACATCGCCCGGCAGTACAAATCCTTGCGCAAGCTGCAGGACCAGGAGGTTGCGGAAGGCACCGAGCTGTCGCCCTCCCAAGAGCGCCGCTACAAGAAGCTGCGCGAGGAGATCGTCGCCGAGGTCAAGTCGCTGTCCCTGAACAACGCCCGCATCGAGGCCGGCCGCGAGGCGATGATCGCGGGCTTGTGCGAAAGCCCGCTGACCTTCCAGGCCATCATCATCTGGCGTGACGAGTTGAACGAAGCC
>JANPCS010000298.1:0-4507 GCA_031431065.1 Hyphomicrobiales bacterium
CGGCGATTACCAGGCCCATGACGAGGGTCAGGATGACGCCAACAACAGACGCCAGTGCCCACTTCAGCGAGCCCACTTGCGTCACGATGATGTTGCCGAGCAGGTTGACCTTGCGGCCCGAGAGTGCCGCCGAGGTGGCGAACTCGCCCAGCACCATGACGCTGACGAAGATGGCACCAACCACGACGCCGGGCAGGCTCAAAGGGAAGATGATCTTGGCGAAGATGCGCCAGAAGCCAGCACCCAGATCGCGTGCCGCCTCGATGATGTTGGGATCGATGCGGCCCAGCATGAAGGCGATCGGCCCCACCATGAACACCACATAGATCTGCGTCATGCCGATGATGACGGAGAGTTCGGTGAACAGCAGCGCCTCGATCGGTTGCGAAATGATGCCGGCCTTTTGCAGCAGGATGTTGATGGCGCCTTCCTTGCCCAGCATCGGGCGCCAGGCGAGCACGCGGATGAGGAAGGATGTCCAGAACGGTATGACGCAGATCACCAGCAGGACCGTCGACAGCGTCTTGTTCTTGACGAAGAGCCCGACAAAAAGTGCCGTCGGATAACCGATGATGAAAGTTGTGGCGAGCACGATCAGCCAGATGCGGAGCGTGGTGAACAGCGACGAAATATAAGTATCGGACCCGAAAAAGGTTTTCCAGCTTTGCAGCGTCAGCGTCGGTTCGATCTTGAAGGTCGTCTGCGTCCAGAACGACACGTAAAGGATCAGCAGGATGGGGGCGACGAGAAACAGCGCCATCCAGATGACACCCGGCGCAATCAGCCACCAGGTGTTGGATCGTGTGGTCCGGGGTGCCGATTCCGCTGCACTCATGTCTTGCTGTTCCTAACCGAATACAATGGCATCTTCCGGTTTCCAGCACAGCAGATAGCGCGTTTTCGGTGCAAAGCTCTTGGGCGCGCCCATGCTCAAGTGATGCTCCACTTCGATCACCTTGTTCTGTTCGGTTTCGAAGAAGTAGATGACCGAAGAGCCGAGATACTCGCTGGCCACGAAGGTTGCGGCAAGGGCCGGCCCTAAGGCCTTGCCGCCATCGGGCTCAACCTGCATGCGATCATAGCGAATGGCATAGGCTGGCTTGTCGGACGGTGTCGTGCGGCTGACGGCCAGGCTGCCGAAGGGGCCGGTGAAACGCTTGTCTTTCAAAGTGCCGTCAAAGACATTATAGCGGTTAAGGAAGTGCGCAACATTCGGCGTTGCGGGTTTGGCGTAGACTTCATCCGGATCGGCAAACTGGGCGATCGCTCCGCGGTCGAGAACGATCACCCGGTCACCCATCGCCAGGGCTTCGGTTTCGCTCCCCGTCACATGCAGGAAGGTCACCCCGAGTTTCTCGCGAATCGAGCGCAATTCATTGCGCATGCGATTGCGCAGGTTGGCATCAAGCGCACCCAATGGCTCATCGAGCAGCACCAGGCGCGGCGCCATCACCAGAGTACGGGCCAGTGCCACGCGTTGTTTTTGGCCGCCGGAAATCTGATGCACGCCGCGGCCTTCGAGGCCGGTCAAGCCGACAAGACCGATCACCTCGCCCACCCGGCGGGAGATATCGCCAGGCGGCACCACGGTTTTTCCATTGATCAATCCGAAGGCAATGTTGTCGAAGACCGTCAGGTGCGGGAACAGCGCAAAATTCTGAAACACGAATCCGATGCCGCGCTCGTGGGCCGGCATGTTGGTGATGTCGCTGCCATTGAAGAACACCCGGCCGCGATCGGGACTCTCGAATCCGGCAATTACCCGCAGCAAGGTCGACTTGCCGGAGCCGCTGGGGCCCAGCAGCGAAATGTATTCATTGCCGCTGACCGACAAGGATACGTCACGCAACGCCGCAACGCCGCCGAAAGTCTTGGTCACGCCGTCAAGGCGGAATATGCCCCTGTCTTCTGCCATTTGACCGGCTGCGCGCCCAACTTTTCCGCCGGTGCCTTGCGCAGCTTTCCTCCTCGAAAGACACTTTCACCCGAACTGACGGCGCCACCGGTGCTTCAGCGCGGGAAACCTTGATGTCTAATGTAATCAAAACTGTCTAACGTATGCAAGAAGAAAACGGATTTGGCCCCTACGGCGCAATACTGACGCGAACGCCTATATTCTGGGCTATATAAAAATGACTAATGGATACAAAAACCATTACTTTGGCGTCAAGTAGGGGGCGATTGCCGAGGATTGACTGATCACCGCGACGATCTTCAAGCGCGCCAGACTCTTGTCGGCCATCACCCGCAAATGGCTTTCGAGATACTCGGCGGCGCTATCGACCAGATGCCGGGCCAGCAAATCGAACAGCGTGTGGTATTCGCCGTGCGCCACCCGGTCACGCGGCAATCCAAGCCGGTTCAGCGCCCGGCTGGCCGCTGAAAGCAACAGCTGGTTGTTGCGGATCAATTGCACCAGCTCGCTGTTGGGCGCCTTGGCGATGCAATGTTCCATCAGCGTATCCTCGAGCTTCTCCCATTCCAGTTCTTCGCCTTGGCTCAAGCGTCCACGCACCCGCTCGATCTCGGCATAGTCGATATAGGCAAATGCCAGGCGCAAGGCTGCTGGTTCCAAGATGGCCCGCACCACGAACTTCTCGCGCACCGCCTGCGCCGTCAGCGGGCCGGCGATCCAGTGCGAACTCTGGTTTTTGCGGATCAGGCCTCGTTCATGCAACCGGCTCAAGACATCGCGGACCACGGTGCGGCTGACACCGAGATAGTCGCCGAGTTCGGTTTCGACGATGCGGAACTCACCGAAGATGAGGCACGAGGCGACCTCTTCTTCCACCCGGTCGTAGACCAGTTCCCAAGTGCCGCGGCTCTGCAGGGCCTCGTCGATTTCAACCGAAATCTGCAAGTCGAGCTCGCGGATGTCCTTGCGCAGGGGCTCGACGCCGCCACCTGCCTGCCCCACCAGAAAACCACGCCCGAGAAACCGGTGGACGAGATTCTCCTCCTCGAGAATGCGCAAGGCCGTCTGCACCGGCGCGCGGCTCGACTGCATCAATTCGGCAATCGGACCCTCGAGTAGAACGAAACCAGTTGGCAGACGGCCCGAGAGGATATTGAGGCGCAGAACCCTGGTGATGAGTTTATAGCGCTTCTGCATCGCCAGCGGGCTGAAACCAGGTGAGTTCATGGCGTTTCGCCCCTGACGCGCGAGGCAAAACGGTCCCAGGCGCGCGCCGCATAGTTGTGTTCGTCCATCGCGGTGTTCCACACAGCGATGTGACTGGCCCGCTGCCAGTAGGAGCCGCCCGAACGCCGGGCGCCGGCCCGCACCACGGTTGTGCCGCACGGCCCTGGCAAATCCGCCGCTGCCGCGGCACCCTCATACCAATAGTCCCATTCGGCGGGTGCCAGCTGCTCGCGCACCGGGTCGAGCACTGACATGTAATAGCCCTGCTTTGCCATGACGCTGCCCGGCCAACCAGAAAGCCACCAGTTGAGATATTCATAGCCCATGTCGAGTTCGGCGCCCGAAAGATGGCGGGCCAGGCTCAGGCCGCCATGCCAGGCGCGATAACCTTCAATGGGTGCCGCCTCGGCGACGACACCGGCCATGGCACCTAAGTCACCATAGACCGGCGACCACATGCTCTGGGCCGAAACCTGATCGTCGCGGATCAACTTAGCCGCTTCCTCGGCGTTGCGCCACACGGCGCGGAAATAGCCCTGCAGGCGCAAATCATTGAGGAACATCATCAGCGCATTGACCTCGGCCACCGTCATGTTGCCGATGTTGGCGAATTGCAACTGGCCTGCCGCCTCGGCAGCAAGGGCTACGTCGAATATGCTGATCGCCGGTTCGTCGACCAGCGCGATCCGCCCCTTGGCGCGCGGGTCAAGCAGCCACGCCCAGCTTTCGCGGTGAAGCTCATTCCGGCCGAACACCCGTGTATCGTACCCGAAGGAATCGAGATTGTGCACGGTCGGCAACATGCTGATATGGCGGGATTGCTCGGGTCCCAGGAATTCGCCGGGCTGCACAAAGAGCTTGCGCACCGGCGCGTCACCATGGCCTCGCCAGGCATATTTGTTGATGCCGCCCTCGCGGGTCAGTCCGGTGAGGCGATCCCACTCGGTGATGCGGCGCGTATCAATCGGCTGCAGCGATCCCCAGAACCAGACAATGTCGAGGTTGTGAAAGCATTGGTCATAGATGTCATAGGTCTGGGGATCGAGTGCGGCGCGGCGCTGGCAGCTCAGAAAATCCAGGACTTCGAACGCGATATCGATGCCGAGATCGGCTTGCGCCCGCGCCCGGATCTGTTCAAGCAGCGTGATCTCGGTCCCGAGGATGCGGAGCTTCCGGCGTTGGATGCGGGGCGGGGCGGCCAGGCCGCTGCGGGCAGTTTGAGGCATGATCCTTGACTATCATTCCGCCGCCGGGGCCTCAATGCCATCATCGCGGCTTCTTGCTCTTGGTGATGACATAGGAGCCGCTGGCATCCAGCACGGCCCTCCAGCCCGGTTCGATGACGATGGTGGTCGTCACCTCCTC
>JANPCS010000299.1:0-4608 GCA_031431065.1 Hyphomicrobiales bacterium
GCAAGACCTTCTCGCAAGCGTCCTTCGATGTCATCCGCCAGCCGTTTGCCGACCAACAGGCCGAGACCAACGCGACGGAGCGTGCCGCGCATGAGGTGAGTGGCGATATCCGCACCCGCATCGCCGCCTATTTCGCCACCAATCCGCCGCAGCCATGAGACGACCGGCATGACGGCATTGCGGGCCAGCGGCATCGACGGTTTTTTGCGGAAGCCCGATCCGGCCATCGGCGCGCTGTTGATCTATGGCGATGAAATCGACGCGGTACGCGAGATCGCGGCGCGCGCGGTCAAGAAATTCGCTGGTTCGCTCGACGATCCTTTCGCCGTCACCGTGCTGGCCGATGGCGATCTCGCCTCCGACCCGGCACGGCTCATCGACGAGGTGCAGTCGATGTCGATGTTCGGCGGCAACAAGACGATCTGGATCAAATCCGCCGAACAGGGTTTCCTCAAGGCGGTGCTGCCGGTGCTGGAGGGCACGATCAGCGGCAACTTCATCGTCGCCGAGGCGGGCTCGCTGGCGAAGTCATCGCCGCTGCGCTCGGCCTTCGAGAAAAGCGCGCACGCCTGTGCCGTGCCGCTCTACGGTGCCGACCCCGAAGAGATCGTGAGCATTGCCACGCAGGTGCTGGCCAGGGACAAGCTGCGCATGGACCAGGACGTGGCCCATCGCTTCCTCGAACTCGCCGGAACGGCGCGTGGCCTGGTTCGCCGCGAAGCCGAAAAGCTGGCGCTTTATTGTCTAGGGCAAGCGCGGGTCAGCGTGGCCGATGTCGAGGCCGTCTGCGGCAACGATAGCGGGCGCGGAACCGATCAGCTGGCAGACAGTGTCTTTGGTGGCGATGTCGAGGATGCCGACCGCCTGTTTCACGACCTGCTGCAGGGTGGAACCGATGCCGGGCGGTTGCTGTCTGTGGTGCACCAGCATGGGATGAAACTGCAGGATTTTCGTGTCGCGATCGAACGTGGCGCGGCGGTCGATCAAGCGCTGCGCCAGGCACGGCCACCGATCTTCTTCCGGCGCCTGGACAAGCTGAAGGCGCAACTTCGTGCCTGGAGTTTGAGTGAACTGGTGAACGCCGGCCATACGCTTGGCACTAATGTATTGGCGGTCCGCCAGAATGCTGGTCTCGGTCAGGCCATCGCCAGCCGTTGCCTGCTGTCGGTGGCACGCCAAGGCCGCAAACTGAGGCAGGACCGCTGAAGCTTCTCTGGCAATTGGGCGAGGCAAGTGAGGAGGCGGCAGAGGGGGCCATAGACGCCGCCTCCTCATCGAACGTTTCGTTGGTCTGCTTGTCCTTCCGCGCAACTTTTGACGCTTGCCCCGGGGGGCCGTCCAGTCCTGCGCTTCGTCCTCAAACCAGTGCTTACGTTCAACTTGCAGCTTGAAGATGAGCGCAATTGTGCCGGCGGTCTGTGACCTGCATCACGAAGTTGTGGTTTCGCCAAAAATTCTCACGTTCCGCGCAAGTCAGCGGTGCGAGAACTGCTGAGATTGGCTGAACAGGGGCTGGGATGCCGGCAACAATGACACCAAAAGTAACGGACGCGCTTGCCTATGCGTTGGCGGTCGGCCTTGCCGCCACCTGCATTGCATTTGCGGGCTATAAGGTTCTGAAGCTGCGGTCCATGGACAATCCGCCCGCCGACATGGGGCTGAACTTTCCGCCGCCCAAGCGCAAGATGACGACCGACGATTCAGTTGAGGTCGATCCGTTGACGACGCAATCGACAGCGCCCGCCGCCGCGGCCCGGGCGAGCAGGCCGCGGGTTGTCCAACCCTATGTTGCCGAGGCGCCGATTAAGGAATACCGCCTGCTGACGGTCATCGACGGTATCGCCTTTGTCGAGGTCTTGACGCTGCGGGGCAAGGAAATCCGGCCGGTTTCGGTTGGAAGCAGACTGCCGGGTGCCGGGCCTGTCGAGCGGATCGACCGCATCAATGGACGGTGGACGCTGATCGCCGGCGAGGTGAAACTCGCCGCCGAGCGCTAATCGCCCGTCAATACAATCCGCGCAGCAGCCGCTCAATATAGTCGCGCTCAAGACGAGGACGCTCGGTTTCGCCGGCGCGTGAACGCAGCATTTCGAGAATTTCGCGAGCCCGCTGAATGGCCAGTTCGGAGGGCAGCATGTCGCGGTCCGGGCCATAGTCCTCGCCGCGATAGGGAAGCGGCCGCCCCAGGGGATCACGATCGTCACCCCGGGCTTCGCCGGTGCGGCCTTGCGTTCCCTGTTGGCCCTGGCCCTGCTGCATCATCTGCCTGGCCAGGCCCTTGGCGCCCTCGCGTAGCTTCGAGAGCGCGTCGCCCTGATCGCCCAGAGCCTGATCACGGTTGCCGTCGCGCAGGCTGCCCTCGGCACCGCGCATGCTGCGTCCGGCATCGCCAAAGGCATTGGGCGCCTGCATGCCGTTTTGGCCGAACTGGTCCATCAGGTTCTGGAGCATCTGGCCGAGGCCCTCCTGGCGGTCGCCCAGACCGTCCATGCCCTGGCCTTGCTGGCCCTGCTGCTGGCCTGGCTGGCCGTCCTGAGGGGCGCGTTGGGTTTCGTCCATCAGCTGCTGCTGCTGGCGCATCAGATCGGAGAGCTGGTCCAACATCTGGCCAAGCGGCGAGTCCTGCGCTTGACCCTGTTGCGATTGCTGCGGTGAGCCGGGCTGCAGGTTGCGCAAGATATCCTCAAGCTGCGAGAGCATTTGCTGGGCGGCTTCGTTGGCACCGCTTTGCGCCAGCTTCTCGATCATATCGAGCATCTTCTGCAGGTCCTGCGGGGAAATCGAGCGGCCATTCTGCTGCTGGTTCATCTGGCCCTGGGCCATGCGCTTCTGGTTTTCCTCCATCAGCGACTGCATGTAACGGTCAAGGGCCTGACGCAGCTTGTCAGTCAATTCGGCGATGCGTTCGGGCGAGGCCCCGTCGCGCAGCGCGCGCTCCAGCTCTTTTCTCAACGCTTCGAGCTCAGCCTTGGCATTGGCCATATTGCCCTGTTCGATATTGTTGGCGATCTGCCAGAGCATGCCGATCACCTTATCGATGCCGGCCCGGTCCTCGGACGCCTTCAGCCGCGAATTGGCCATGGCGATGGCGATATGGGTGCCGCTGCCCTCGATCAAGCCTTGCGGATAGGCCAGAAGCGCTTCGAGCATCTGGACCACGGCACCGGCTTCCTCGGGTGCCAGGATCAGATGCTTGCGCTGTTCGATCAGGGCGCGCGCCAGGGGCTTGGTGAACAGCCGCTCCGGCATGCGGAAGATTTTCTTTTCGCTGTCGGCGGCGTTGCCCGCCGCGTCCTTGGCGGTCAAGACCATTTCGACCATGAAACCGGCCCAGGGATGTTCGGCGACATCGGCCTTGGACGCGCCGGATTCGGCCTGCGCCGGCGACTTTCTCAGACTGATGCCAAATTTCGGCGCCGCGAATTCGAAAATGCCGTCGCCGCTAAATCCCGTGCCGTCATCCTGCTCGTCGGCAAGATAAATGTCGGAGGTGACGGCGGTGACACCGTAGTCGTCAGCGACTTTCCACTTGGCGGCCAGCGTCCCTGAGGAATCGCCTGTCGGCTCCTCGAGGATCTCGACCTTGGGCGGCGTGTCGGGGATGAGCGAGATACGCCAGCGGCCAAGCTCGGCGCTGCCATCCATTACTTTCACCAGCACCGGACGGGTGATCAGGGTTTCGGACTGATAGAGGCCCGCGGTGCTCTTGGCCTTGGGCGCAAAGCCGGTCACCTCGGCGGGCTCGGCCAGGCCGTTCAATTCATGGAAGCTCAAGACAGGGCTGGCGGCGCCACTGATGCGCAACGAGAGTGTCGCCTTCTCGGGTACCAGGATTTCGGGGTCGGTCTTCAGTCTCTCCGCCATGGCGGGACTGGTGAGCAAGATCGGGGCTTTGCCGGTATAGGCGGGCGGCTTCAGCCAGGCATCGATCACCAGCGGCACCGCCTGCGGTGGCTTCGAAAACTTGAAACTGTCGGCGAGCGTCGTGGCGGGATCGCCCGGCCCGAGGAAAATCGCGGCAATCAGCGCCAGGGCAGCGGGTAGCCGCAAGGCCCGGGGATCGATGTCGCGCCAAAAGGATTGCGGCGCTCCGGCTTTCAGATCGCGCAGCCCTTCAAGCTGGCGCAGCTTGTGTTCTTCCCACACCGCCTGCTGCAACGGATCATCGCTGCCAGCCGCCAGCCGGTCTTCGTGGCCCGAGACCGGGCGATGCGTGAGACCGGTACGGGCCTCGATGCGGCGCATGGCATTCTGGCGGCTGGGCCACCGGAAGCTCAGGAAAGGTTTCAGCGACCACAGAAACGCTAGTGCCAGCAGCACGAGAACAGCGGCCCGCGGGCCATGCCCAAGCATTGGCAGAACGCCACTCAGTACTGCTGCGGCAAACAGTGCCAGCATGAGCAAGGGCCAGTGCAGTGCGGCCCACAGGCCTTCAAAGCCCTGGGCCAGCCGGGCCTGGGTGATCTTGCGTTCAATGTTAGCCGATGCGGGAGTCGTCATGATCCTGAGGATGCTAACACAGATGGGCTAAATTGTGCCCATGGGCACCTCATCACTTTCGCGGGATTGCTTAAATTTTGGCTTTCTCCTGCCAACTTGCCATCCGGT
>JANPCS010000300.1:0-9433 GCA_031431065.1 Hyphomicrobiales bacterium
ATTCCGTGGTCGTTGAGACCCCTGGGGGCCCAACGCTCTCCCAGGGTTGTCGCCGGAGGATGGAGGGGCTACACCAACGCGCGCTGCGGCCGGGCGGCCGCCGGGCCGTAGCGGAAACAGGGTTGCAGCATGCTGCAACCCTGTTGTCGAGATACAAGTAAAGGGGCCCGCCGCGTGAGCGGTGGGATAGGTGAGGGACCGCCGGGCAAGTCTTATGCAGTGACCCCGTGGTCCCTCATCTCCCCCATCATGCTACGCATGACGGGTCCCCTTCTTCTCCCCTCGCGAGGGGAGAAGACTAAATTGGGGAACCAAGCAATCAGAGTTTTACTCTCAGGCTTTCCAAGCCATGGAAGTGGTAGGCATCGCGATATTGCGGTGTCTCTACGAGTTCGAGTTTCGGCAATCGCTGGAACAGCAGGGGAAGTGCGATCTGCATTTCCAGTCTTGCCAGTGGCGCGCCGACGCAGAAATGGATGCCGGCGCCGAAACTGACGTGTGGATTGGGATCGCGTGACGGTTCGAAGCGGTCGGGTTCGGGGAAGCGTTGGGGATCGCGGTTTGCGGCACCCAGCATCAGGCCCACGGTTTCGCCCTTCTTGAATTTGATACCCGCATACTCGATGTCCTCCAGCGCATAGCGCGTGAACAGATGCAGCGGCGCATCGAAGCGCAGTGTCTCCTCAATGTGGCCAGCACCGATGCCATCGCGGATATTGTGTTCGATGAGGCACTTGATGGCATTGCCGATGGCATGCACCGTCGCTTCGTGTCCCGCATTAAGCAGCAGGATGGCGGTGGTGACCAGTTCGTCCTCGCTCAGCTTGGCGCCTTGCTCTTCGGCGCGGATGAGTTCGGACAGGAGATCGTCGCTTGGGGTCTTGCGGCGCTTGGCGATATGGCCGCGCATGAAGTCGCTGAAGGCGACGGTGGCTTTGACCGCCGCGTCTTCGATGCTCGCATCGCGCCGCGCCTGATACATCGCCACCATGTCATGCGACCAGGAGAGCAGCTGCTGCGCCATCTCGGCGGGAACGCCCAGCAGATCGCAGATGACGACGATCGGGATCGGCGTTGCATAATCGGCCAGCAGATCGGCTTCACCCTTTGCTTGCAGGCGGTCGGTCAAGTCATTGGAAAGAGTAGTGATTGCCGGCCGCAAACGCTCCACCTGGCGCGATAGAAACGAGCGGTTGATAAGGCCGCGCAACCGGGTGTGCACTGGCGGCTCAAGTTCCAGCAGCGAGTGCTGTTCGAAATTGTAAAACGGCTTCAGGTGATCGGGAGACTCGGGCCATCCGAGTTCGTCTCGCGTTGCCACATGCAGGATCTGCCGCCCGAAGCTCCGGTCGCGCAAAAGCGCGTTGACATCTTCATGGCGGGCGAAACACCAGTGTCCATACTCCTCCCACTTGAACACCGGCAGGCTTGCGCGAATGCCGTGATAGGATGGATAAGGGTTATGGAAGAAGTCCGGATCGCACGGATCGAGCGACACGGAGCGGGTGGCAATGTCGATACGCATGGCTGCCATCTTCTATCGAAACCGTGACCCCAGGCAAGTGCCGGGCGGAACGCCATGGGGGCGTGAAACTACGCACCTTGCCGGAGCGCGTGAAATTCTGATAGCTACGCTCCATCGTGTCCAAGCATTACTCAGCATTCGCCCTTGCCCGCCACGCGCTCCAGCCGGATCTGCCGTGGGAGCGCGCCTGGGCTTCGCCCGCGCCGAAGTCGTCCTATGATGTCATAATCATCGGCGGCGGCGGCCATGGGCTTGCCACGGCCTATTATCTCGCGAAAAACCACGGCATCCGCAATGTCGCGGTGCTCGAGCGCCATTACATCGGCTCCGGCAATGTCGGCCGCAACACCACGCTGATCCGCTCCAACTACATGATTGGCGGCAACACGGCGTTCTTCGAGCATTCGCTGAAACTGTGGGAAGGCCTCAGCCATGAGTTGAACTTCAATTGCATGGTCTCGCATCGCGGCCAGGTGGTGCTGGCGGCAAGCCTGCAGCAGCTCGACACCTTCACCCGGCGCGGCAACATCATGCGGCTGAATGGTATTGATGCCGAACTGCTCGAGCGCCGCGATGTGGAGAAACTTCTTCCCTATCTCGACTATTCAAAGGACGCGCGCTGGCCGATTCATGGCGCCATCCTGCAGCCGCGCGCCGGCACCGTGCGCCATGATGCGGTGGCCTGGGGCTATGCCCGCGCCGCCAGCAATTCAGGGATCGACATCATCGAGAATTGCGAAGTTACCGGCTTCGTCATGGACGATGGCAGAGTGACCGGCGTTGAAACCTCGCGTGGCCGCATCAATGCCGGCAAGGTGGGGATCGCCGTTGCCGGTCACACCTCGCACGTGGCGAAGATGGCGGGCTTACGGCTGCCGGTCGAAAGCCATATACTGCAGGCCTTCGTCACTGAACCCATCAAACCCATCGTGCATCATGTGGTGAGCTGGGGGGCCGAGCTCTTCTACCTGTCGCAATCCGATAAAGGCGGACTGGTGTTCGGCGCCCATATCGATGGCTTCAACACCTATACGCAGCGCGGCCAGTTCCCACGCATTCAGACGGTGGCCGAATGCGCTGTCTCGCTGATGCCCTTCATCTCGCGCCTGCGGCTGCTGCGCCACTGGGGCGGCATCATGGACATGACGCCGGACGGCAGCCCTTTCATCTGCCGCACCCCTGTGAGGAACCTCTATCTCAATGGCGGCTGGTGTTACCAAGGCTTCAAGGCGACACCGGCATCTGGCTGGACCTATGCCCACACCATCGCCCATGACGAGGAACATGAGTTGAACCGCTGCTTCTCGCTCGACCGGTTTGTCAAGGGCCGCGAACTCGACGAGCACGGCCTCGGCAACTGGACGTACAAGCAATGATCATTCCCTGTCCCTTTTGCGGCGAGCGCGATCATTCGGAATTCCGCTATGGCGGCGACGCCACGAAGCAGCGCCCACCGCATGGCACTGGCGATCTTCAGACGTGGCATGATTATGTCTTCGTCTTCGACAATCCCAAAGGTCCGCATACGGAATATTGGCAGCATGAGCTGGGCTGCAGGCGCTGGTTCAAGTTGAACCGCAACACCGCGACGAACGAAGTGGGAGGTGTGGTATGACCGCCTTCCGCCGCCTGGCCTCCGGTGGCCGCATCGACCGCGCCAAGCCCATGAACGCCCGCTTCGACGGCAAGCTGCTGCCGGGTTTCGCCGGTGACACGCTGGCCTCCGCACTTCTCGCCGACAACCAGATGCTGGTGGCGCGCAGCTTCAAGTATCACCGGCCGCGTGGACTGATGTCGGCCGGCATCGAGGAGGCCAATGGCCTGTTCACGCTTGGCGAGGGCGCCACCACCGAGCCCAATGTGGCGGCAACCATGACTGATCTGTTCGACGGGTTGGTGGCCCGCTCGCAGAACGCCTGGCCATCGCCGGCCTTCGACATGATGGCGGTGAACTCTTGGCTTTCGCCGCTGTTCCAGTCGGGCTTCTACTACAAGACATTCATGGGGCCGTTCCGCAAGTCCTGGATGTTTTACGAGCCCTTCATCCGCAAGGCCGCGGGCCTTGGTGCAGCAACCGCATTGGCCGATCCTGACCGTTACGAAACGCGCCATGAGTTCTGTGATGTGCTGGTGGTGGGTTCCGGTCCCGCAGGCCTCGCCGCCGCCTTGACCGCCGGCCGCAGCGGGGCGCGCGTGGTGCTGGCCGAGCAGGACAGCGCGCTGGGCGGCTGTCTGCTCTCCGGAAGCGACGCCGAGCATGAGGCTTGGCGTATCGCCCTCGTTACGGAACTTGAAGGTCTCGAAAACATAACCATCCGTACACGGACGACCGTGCAAGGACTTTACGATGCCAACCTCGCCGTGCTGGTCGAGCGCCGCGATCGCCTGAAGCCCGATGCGCGGAAAGGCCAGGCGCGGCAGAGTCTGACCTTGCTGCGTTGCCGAACCATCGTCATGGCAGCAGGCGCCATCGAGCGGCCGCTGGTCTTCTCCAACAACGACCGCCCAGGCGTGATGCTGGCCTCGGCATTGCGCAGCTATGCCAACCGCTTTGCCGTGGCGCCAACCAGGCGCGCTGTCATCGTCACCAACAATGACAGCGCCTATGACGCCGCGATTGACCTGGCCGGCGCCGGTGTTGCGGTGACCATCGCCGATCATCGCGCGCAAGTGGCATCACACCTTCTGGGCACGGCGGGAGGCCTTGGCATCGCCGTCTTTCCGGCGACCGGCATTTCCGATGTCGAAGGCACCAGATCCGTGGCGCGCGTGAAGTTGTCGGGCGCCCATGCGGTATCAATCGAAAGCGACGTACTTGGCATGGCAGGCGGTTGGTCGCCGTCCGTTCATTTGACATCTCACGGCGGCATCAAGCCCAGGTACGATGAGGTGATAGCCGGCTTCGTGCCCGGCGGCTTTGCGCCATCGCACTATGGCGCAGGCGCCATGATGGGAACGTTTGGTTTGGCGGCGGCCGTATCGGAAGGCGCCAATGCCGGGGCCAGGGCCGCTTCAGCCGTGGGCTTCGGCAAGACCAGGCCAGCCTATCCGCCCGAGCATGTGAGCGACCGCAGCTACTCGATCTTGCCGGTTTGGGCTTCCGCTGTTTCTGGAAAGGGCAAGGCCTTCGTCGACTTCCAGAGCGATGTCACCGTCAACGACATCAAGAACGCGCATCAGGAAGGTTATCAATCGGTCGAACACTTGAAGCGCTATACGACACTCGGCATGGGCACCGACCAGGGCAAGACGTCCAACATCAATGCGCTGGCATTGATGGCCGAGCATCGCGGCATCACCGTGCCCGAAGCCGGCACCACCACTTTCCGTCCGCCATACGCGCCGCTTACCATGGGGGCGATTGCCGGCCGCATCATTGGCCATCATTTCCGGCCCACAAGGCTATCGCCGCTGCATGACTGGCACGCCAGGAATGGCGCGACTTTCATCGAGGCCGGCCTGTGGAAGCGCGCCTGGTACTATTCCTGGGCCGGTAACGCACCCGAAACAGCTTATGTCAAGGAGATGGAACAAGTGCGCCACGGCGTCGGTCTTGCCGATGTCTCGACGCTTGGCAAGATCGATATCCAGGGGCCCGATGCCGCCGAGTTCCTGAACCGAATTTATGTCAACGGCTTTGCCAAGTTGGCCATCGGCAAGGTGCGTTATGGCGTGATGCTGAACGACGACGGCATCGTGCTCGATGATGGCACCACGGCGCGCATCTCGGAAACGCAATTCTACATGACCACCACGACCGCTCAGGCAGGCGAGGTGATGTCATGGCTCGAATACCTGTTGCAATGCCATTGGACCGATCTCAACGTGCAGGTCGCATCTTTGACGGATGAGTGGGCTGGTATGGCGGTCTCAGGCCCAAAGGCCCGCGAGGCATTGCAGCTGGCCTTCCCGGATATTGATTTGTTGAACGCGGCGCTGCCCCATATGGGTTGCCGCGATATTGTTTTTGCAGGCGTCACCGTGCGATTGCTGCGCATGTCGTTCTCGGGTGAACTGGCCTACGAGGTTCATGTCGGCGCCGATCACGCCATTCCGTTGTGGGAGCATGTTCTCAAGTCGGCCGCGCCGCTTGGCATCAAGCCTTACGGCCTTGAAGCTCTGGCATCGTTGCGCATCGAGAAGGGCCATGTCGCCGGCCTTGAACTCGATCACCGCAACACGCTCGACGATCTGGGCCTGGGGCGGATGGCCGGCAAGGACAAGGCTTACATCGGCAAGGAGCTGCGCTTCCGCGAGGCCTATCAGTCGCCGGACCGCTGGAGCCTCGTCGGTCTCGAATTGATGGAGCCGGAGAAGAAGCTGCGCGGTGGCTCGATCCTGTTTGCGGCGAGTGATGAGATCAAGGGTCACGGCCGCGGCTACATCACCTCGGTGACCTGGTCGACGGAGTTGGGCAAGTTCATCGCCCTGGGCCTCTATCAGGGTGGATTGAAGCATGAGGGCGAGGAGATCATTGCCGCCTTCCCGCTGCGGAACGAGCAGGCGAAATTGAAGATCGTGTCGCCGCATTTCATCGATCGCGAGGGAGTACGCCTCCATGCTTGAACGCGTTTCAGCATTGGCTTCCGTCAAACCCTACAAGAGCGAGGTGCTCACCATCGCAGAGGCGCGCGGCTTCACGCTGACGCAAGTGGCGGCTCTTGACGCTGGGTTTGAAAGCAAACTCGCGGCCGCGGTTGGCGAACTGCCGGCGAAAGTTGGCGTGGCGAGCGCACACGACGGCCGCATCCTCATGCGCACCGGCCCGGCGCAGTTCTGGGTTATTGCTCCGGATACGGACGATATCGCGGAACGGCTGCGAGACCTATGCGCCGTGACGCCTCTCGGCAACAGCCGGGTTCGCATCCGGCTCGATGGCGCCCCGGCGCGTGACGTGCTCGCAAAACTCATACCGCTGGATTTCCATGCCACTGTCTTCACGCCCGGCACCTTCGCCATGACCGGCATCCACCACACGCCGGTAACCGTCCACCGCGTGGATGAGAACCGCTTCGACATCTACGCGCTCCGCACCTTCGCGCTCAATGTCTGGGAAGTGATTGCCGATGCGGCGCTGGAATTTGCAGTTCAGAGAACCTGAGATGGCGATGACCGAAGACACGCGCAAGCGTTCGTATCTCAACAGCGGCAGCGCCGGAAAACCGCTCAAATCCCCGGTCACGCAGGAGACCGTCACCAGAGCCCGCGTGCACCGCCTGGCGCGGCTGCGCTCGGAACTCAGGAAGCGCGGTTGCGCGGCAATCCTGCTCTATAACCCGATCAACATCCGCTATGCCTTCGACTACACAAACATGCAGATCTGGACGCTGCACGAGATGCTTCGCTACGCGCTGATTTTCGCCGATGGTCCGGCGATCATGTTTGAGATCAAGGGCTGCGGGCATCTGGCGAAGGCCGGCCATGGCATTGACGAGCTGCGTGTTGCGGTGGGTTATACTTATATGAACAACGGCGGCAAGGCCGAGGCACAGGCCGATGTCTTTGCCGATGAGATCGCCGGCTTGATGCGCAACTTTGGCGGCGGCAGACTGGCGATAGACCGCATCGAAGCCCACGGGCTTCACGCGCTTGAAGAACGCGGCATCACTTGTGCCGATGGTCAACCGGTGATGGAACACGCGCGGCTGATTAAGAATGACGCCGAGATCGAGATGATGCGCTGGACCATCCGCGTCGCCGAATCCGGGCTGGCGCGCATGTATGAAGCGTCGATTCCAGGTGCGACCGAGAATGACATCTGGGCCGAACTTCACCACGAGAACATCCGATCCGGCGGCGAATGGTTCGAGTGCCGCCTGTTGTCGAGTGGTCCGCGCACCAATCCGTGGTTTCAGGAGGCCACCGATCGGGTGATCGAACGCGGTGACATGATCTCATTCGATACCGACATGATCGGGCCCTATGGCTATTGCGCCGACATCTCGCGGTCCTGGACCTGCGGCCACACGCCGATGAGCAACCTGCAATGGCCGCTTTATGCCAAGGCCAGGGAGCAGATCGATCATAACCTGGCGCTTCTCAGGCCCGGCCTCACTTTCCGCGAATTCAACGAAAACTCGTGGCGCATCCCGGAGAAGCATCAGCCTTATCGCTATGGCCTCGCGATCCACGGCGTGGGGCTCGCCGATGAGTGGCCGATGATCGCTCTCCACCCCGATTTCGGCAGCGCATTCGGCGAGGAAGAAGGCCAGTTCGAGGAGGGCATGGTGGTATGCGTCGAGAGCCTGATGGCCGAAGCCGGCTCCGAAAGCATCAAGCTCGAAACCCAGGTACTGATCACGGGGGCGGGTTCCGAGCGGCTCGACTCATTTCCGTGGGAGGAGAGATAGCAAGCGCAATTGCCTTTCAATGCGCCGAAGCCCGCATAAGCCTCAGCCCCGCATCCTTTTGCCTTCCGGATCGAACAGCGGCTCGGTGATGATGGTGGCCTTGCGGTTCTCGCCGATGATTTCGATCTCGAAGGCGCCGGCCGAAGTCTCGCCCGCCAGTTCCCTTGGCACATAGCCCTGGGCCATCGACTTGTTGACGTAATGCGCGAAGCCCCCTGACGTGGCCCAGCCAACCACTTTGCCCTTGTGCCAGATCGGCTCGTCGCCCAGCACGTCGGCATCATCAGCCTCGACCATCATCGAAACCCGGCGCAGCGTGGCACCCGTGCGCTTCTCCTCCATCGCCGCGTCGCGGCCGATGAAGTCGTTCTTGGTCAGGTCGATGAAGCGTTCCATGCCGCCCTCGAAGCCGCCGTAGATCGGCCGCAACTCGCGGTACCAGGTGGGGAAGTTCTTTTCGAGCCGCATGGCGAGCAGCGCCCGCATGCCGAAGTTTATGATGCCATGGGCCTGACCGGCCTTCATGATTTCCTGATAGAGACGGCGCTGGTACTCCGGCGTTACCCAGATTTCGTAACCAAGGTCACCCGTATAGGTGACGCGGTTGATGAGGGCGGGCGTGTTCGCGATCTCCATCGAGCGATGATCCATGAACCTGAAGGCGGCGTTGGACACATCCTCGTCGGTGAGCCTGGCCAGCACATCGCGCGACTTGGGTCCGGCGATCGACAGGCCGACGAGGCCCATATCGAAGCGCTGAATGTTGACCGAGCCATCACCCGGCAGATGCTGCTCGAACCAGCGCATGTGATATTTCTGCGCCTGGGACGAGCCCCACATGTAGAAGCTCTCATCCCTAGCCTTGGCGATGGTGAAGTCACCGATCAGCTTGCCGTTCGGGTTCAGCATCGGCGTCAGCACGATGCGCCCGGTTTTCGGCATCTTGTTGGTCATCAGCCGCGACAGGAAGGCTTCTGCCCCCGATCCGCTGAAGCGGTACTTTGCAAAGTTGGCGATCTCGGTGACACCAACACCATTGCGCGTGCCCATCACTTCGGCCTTGACGTGCGCAAAATCATTGGAGCGGCGGAACGACACGATGTCCTTGGGCTCGACTCCCTTGGGCGCGAACCACAGCGGCGTTTCGAGCCCCCATGAATCGCCCATCACCGCGCCCTGCGACAGCATGATGTCGTAGAGTGCGGTCGTCTGCTGCGGGCGGGCGCCGGCAAGTTCCTCGTTGGGAAAGCGGATCGAGAAGCGCCGCGAGTAATTCTCGCGCACCTTCTCGTTGGTGTAGCTGCGCGTTGCCCATTCGCCGAAGCGGGCGCAATCCATCGCCCACACGTCGAAGCCCGGATCGCCATTGACCATCCACTGCGACAGGGCGAGGCCAACGCCGCCGCCCTGACTGAAGCCCGCCATGACGCCGCAGGCCAGCCAGAAATTGCGCAAGCCCTGCACCGGGCCGACCACCGGATTACCATCCGGCGTGAACGTGAAGGGCCCGTTGATGACGCGCTTGATACCCGCCGTGGCAAGTGCCGGAAAATGCTTG
>JANPCS010000301.1:0-16423 GCA_031431065.1 Hyphomicrobiales bacterium
GCGGAGATTAGTTTGTAGATTGAGTTGTCCGAGAGTCGATTAATTTTCGATGCAAACATCTTTTCTTTTGCAAGAATCGAGGTGAACTCAAATAAAATCTCCGTCTTTCTATCGTGATTTGCATCAACACCCACTTCGAAGTCGCGAAACGCCTCCGTTGAGCCATCAGACCAATACGTGCCACCACCGGCTTTCGGAACCTCATTACATCCTAGGGAAATAATTTCTCCTTGCGTCGAGAAAATTGCTGCCCCGACTTGCCTCGACAAATCGATTGAGCGCAAAGACGCCGCTGTCGCAATGTAGAGTCCATATTCATCTGTGTTTGGCGATACTCCATTGTGACCGAAAAGGGCCTTGACAAAACGGTCGATTGTTCGTGTAGCCTCCCGTTTGTCGATGCCGTTGACAAATACATCTCCCAGATGAAAGACCTCAGCTATTCTCTGTCCGTGTTCGTCCTCCTTCTGTTCATGATCAGTATCAATAAGCTGGAGTGCCTCCTTTTCGCACGTAGCATCTTTCTTGGGGGACGGGTCAAAGCGTTTGATTTTTTCAATGAGCACTTTGCGCCGCTCTTCTGGACTTCCGTACACGGACAGTTGTATGAATTTGCGTCCGTACACTTTGCGCATTAAATCGATTTCTTCAGGCCGCTTGAATTGGCGGACGATATACGCTGTGCCTCTTACAGGGTTTTCGATAGAGCCAGTCAAAGACTTACGTATAGTCTGGATTTTAAGAATGGCGCGTCCGGCTAATGCAGCAGGATGACCAGCAACGCGCCGATACTGGTTCGCCGCTTCGATTAGTGAGTTGTACCTTTTGAAATAGCTAGAGGTATCTATCGAATTCCTCACCTTTCGGTGTGACATGAGTTCTGTGATGTGAATTTTTTCACATCTATACTTCATATTCTCTAACGCGGAAATCAGGTTTTGAACGACAAGATCTAGATCAACGCCAATCGGCCCTACTATTCCAAAGACCAGTTCCGGATCATGGATTGGTGCAGCGTAAGCCGTTGATTCTTGAGGGGCCTTCTTTGGCTTGGGATATTTCTTCATTTCAGCGCTCCGTCGTCTGGAGCATTGAAAGCTTTAGTGATACAGTGCGATTCGCATCGACAGGGAGGATAATAGACAATGTCAAGCGCGATCAAGCGTACACCCACAGAAAAAAGAGAAGAAGACAGGTGGCTCGAGCTGCAACTAGAGGAAATTTCGGTTCGCTTACTTAATAGACCAGCCAATAGCAGAGGTCCTTTTGAGTTGCCTGACGTTGATATTAAGGTGAGAAGGCAAGTCGCCGTTAAGGCGTCAGCGTAGGAATTTACTATAGGTAAATCTGAATTTCAATCCACATGACGATTCAGGCAGTGAGTCGAATGGGATGAGTTGAATGCAATTGGCGCAGCTATGTCTAATTCAGATGTCGCTCCTATGGTTTTCAAAGTCTTTCCTTCGTGAACTTTGTTCTACACACCGGAGTAATGGCATTTTCAGGCCATAAAGAGCATCCACGCTGCCCCATGCCCCGCCTCTCCCGCGCCACCTGCCCTACCCTCGCCTATCATCCAGCAGCCCTCGAAACTGACATCGTTCAAATGGGCGTCGGCGCGTTTCACCGCGCCCATATGGCGGATTATGCCGATGCGGCGATTGCAGGCGGCGATATGCGCTGGGGCATCATCGGCGCCAGCTTATGATCGGGCTACCGCGATGCGCTAAAACCTCAAGACTATCTCTACACGCTGGCGGCGGGCGTCCGTCACCGGTTATTCCACGATGGCAACACCCACCTGACTTCAATCACCGTTTCCTCGGCTACCAGCGCCGCCACGATTTATGGAAAGACGATGGCTATGCGTTCGAGCAACTGGTTCCGCGAGGTATTGCCCCACCTGATCCAGACGACTTGGGCGGAGGGTCCGCTGCGGCATTTTCATTTCATCGCTTGACTTTCTGAAACACAAACGCTACATCACGCTCAAGGAGCACCCCCATGAATGCCGTCGCCAAGATCCTCGAAGACCTCCGAGAGCGGGGAGGTCTCAAGGGCATGGACGTCGCCAACATTGCAGCGGTATCGCCTGCCACGGTATCGCGCTGGACATCGGGCTCCGCCTTTCCGCATCCCAAGACCCAGCTGGTCATTTCCGATCTCCGCTATGTCGTTGATCGCCTGGCGGAGTTTTATTCGCCCGAAGAAACACGAATCTGGTTGTACGCAAAACACAAACTGCTCGGCGGAGACCGGGCCATTGACAAGATTCATGCGGGCCAGGCAGACGAAGTCCTCACGGTGCTGGAGAGCTTGGACGAGGGTACTTTCACGTAAGGATGACCGCCTCGTACCGCCATGACCGTTCCACACTCGATATCCTGGAGGCCCTGGGCGGCACGTCATTCGAAGCAACCGTCTGGAGAGTCACGCGATCCGAGCGGGACGCGCTGAGTGGATCGTCCGCCAACGGCCGCTGGAGCAGCAATAGCGAGCCGGAAGTCCTCTACACCAGCCTCGAAAAACACGGAGCCTTGGCGGAGATCGGTTTTCGCCTCGCCGCAGAGCCGATCTGGCCGAGCCGCATCCGGCATTCCATCCACGCGATACGGGCAAAAGCGCACAACATCATTGATATCGGCAAGTTTGAGACGTTGCAAAAACTGGGAGTAGATGTTCCCGCCTATGGCAGCTTCGACTACACCGTCACGCAAGCCATTGCCGCCGCCGCGAACTTTCTCGCCTACGACGGGCTGATCGTCCCCAGCGCCCGCGCCAATTGCAACAACGCCGTTTTCTTTATCGAGAGAAACAATGAGCTGGAAGTGGCGTCTTCAGAGGAAATCGACTGGGACAGTTGGCGCAAGGACCGTTCCCGCCAGCGTTAGCAAATTCCGGCAATCCCCATCTGGACAAATGCCCGGCAACCTCCGAAACAATACCCATGCCCCGCCTCTCTCGCGCCACCTGCTCCACCCTCGCCTATGATCCGGCGTCGCTTGAAACCGGCATCGTCCATTTGGGCGTCGGTGCCTTTCACCGTGCGCACATGGCGGATTATACCGATCAGGCGATCGCTTCGGGTGACATGCGCTGGGGCATCATCGGTGCCAGCTTGCGCTCGGGCGACACCCGCGATGCGCTGAAACCACAGGACTATCTCTACACGCTCGCGGAAAGCGACGAGACCGGCGAGCGCTTTCGGGTCGTCGCCGCGCTGCGGGATATTCTCGTGGCGCCGGAGAATCCGCGAGCGCTGATCGCCGCCATGTGCCTGCCCTCCGTCAAGATCGTCTCGCTCACCGTCACCGAGAAGGGTTATGCCCATGATCCGGCAACGGGCGAATTGAACGAGGCCCATCCCGATATCGTCAACGATCTGGTGTATCCGCATACCCCACGCTCGGCTCCGGGTTTTCTCGTCGCCGCCTTGGCGCTGCGGCGAGCCCGCGGGCTGCCGCCCTTCACCGTGCTCACTTGCGACAACCTCCCCGCCAATGGCCGCACTGTCGCCAAGGTGGTGGCGCGCCTCGCGACAATACTTGATCCCGTACTCGGTGCCTGGGTGGCCGGGAACGTCGCCTTCCCCGCCACCATGGTGGACCGCATCGTGCCAGCCACCACCGATCAGGACCGCGCCCGCATCGCAGCCGCGACAGGCCTCGACGACGCATGGCCTGTGGTCACCGAAATCTATAACAACTGGGTGATCGAAGATCATTTCCCGCAAGGACGTCCGGATTGGTCCGCCACGTTCGTTTCCAATATCGCACCCTTCGAATTGATGAAGCTCCGCCTCCTCAACGGCGCCCACTCGACCATGGCTTATCTCGGTTATCTGGCGGGCCACGACACCATTGCCGACTGCATGAATGATCCGGCGCTGGCGCAACTTGTCAGCCACTTGATGCATGTCGAAGTGACGCCGACGCTCGCCGTGCCGCCAGGTGCCGATATCGAATCCTACAAGGCCGCACTTCTCCGCCGCTTCCGCAATCCGGCGCTGAAGCATCGGACATGGCAGATCGCCATGGACGGCTCGCAGAAACTGCCGCAGCGCCTGTTGGGCACCATCCGCGACCGGCTGCAGGAAGGTGCCCCCATCGATGCACTGGCCTTAGGGATAGCCGCCTGGATGCGCTATGTGACGGGTATCGACGAGAAGGGCCGGCCCATCGATGTCCGCGATCCCATGAGCAAAGAGTTGCGCGCCAAGGCCGATGCGGCGGGCCGCGATGCTTCACAGCTGGCCTCCTCGCTCTTGTCGCTCGAAGCGGTCTTCGGACGCGATCTCCCCGCCAACCCGCTGTTCACCACCGCCGTGGCCAAGGCCCTCGACAGCCTGTTCCGCAACGGCGCACAGAAAACCTACGAGACTTTCGTGAGGACCATATCATGAAACAGACCTGGCGCTGGTTCGGCCCCGATGACCCGGTAACCCTTGCCCACGTGCGCCAGGCGGGAGCCTCCGGCATCGTCTCGGCACTGCATCACATGAACCGCGGCCAGGCCTGGACCGATGATGAGATGGCAAAGCGTAAAGGTCTGATCGAGGCGGCGGGCCTCACCTGGGATGTCGTCGAATCGATCGCCGTGCCGGAAGCTATCAAGACCCGAACCGGCGACTTTCGCCAGAAGATCGACAATCACAAAGCTTCCCTTCGCGCCGTGGCGCGTGCCGGCATCAAGATGTGCTGCTACAATTTCATGGCCATCACCGATTGGACGCGCACCGATCTCGATTGGCCTCTGCCCAACGGCGGCACGGCGCTGCGCTTCGACATGATCGACCTCTGCGCCTATGACGTGCTGATCTTGAAGCGCTGCAACGCCGAAGCCGATCATCCGGCGGAGCGCATCGCCGCCGCCAGCCAACGCCTCAGCCAATGGCCTGAAAGCAAACTTGCCCAACTTGAACGTAACTTGATCGAGTGGGTGCCGGCGCGCGAAGCAACTTATGACCGCCAGAGCTTCCTGCGCCAGCTCGATGAATACCGCGACATCACCGTCGAAGGCCTGCGCCAGCACCTCTTCCAGTTTGTCAGAGAGATCGCCGAAGTGGCTGAAGAGATTCAAATTAAACTCGCCATCCACTCCGATGATCCGCCCTTCCCGCTGTTCGGCCTGCCGCGCGTCAACTCAACGCAAAGCGACACGCAGAAACTTTTCGACGCTGTGCCGAGCCCCGCCAATGGGGTCACACTCTGCACCGGCTCCTATGGCGCAAATCCATCCAACGATCTGGTGAAGATGGCGAAAAGCTTCGGCCCCCGCATCCACTTCGCGCACTTGCGCAACACCACGCGCGAAGCCGATGGCTCGTTCTACGAAGCCGAGCATCTGGACGGCGACACCGACATGATCGGCGTTGTGGCGGCACTGCGCGACATCGAAACGCGTGAAGGCCGCACCATCCCGATGCGGCCCGATCACGGTCACCTGATTGTTGATGACATCGGCAAGAAAGTGAACCCCGGCTATTCCTGCATCGGCCGCTTGAAGGGCCTCGCCGAATTGCGCGGCGTTATGCGTACCGTCGATGCCTTCCGCGAAGGCCGCGTGCATTAGGCATTGCGCAACCGGTCGTTGGCGACGATGGTCTTGCCGACCGGCCACAAGGCGAGGCCGGCGAGCTTCAGATGTGCCCAGGCAAACGGTATGCCGATGATGGTGACCGCCAGCATCACCGCCGTGATGACATGGCCAAGTGCCAGCCACCATCCCGCCAGCACCAGCCAGATAATGTTGCCGATGAAGCCTAAGGGCCCGGTGCCGACATCCTCATGGCCCGTCACCTGGTCGCGCGCCACCGCCGTGAAACCAAAGGGCACGAAAGTATAGAGCGCGTTGTTGAAGGCCGCCCGTGCCCACGGGATGCCGATGATGGTCACCGCCATGATGACCGCCGCAAGCAGCCAGCCCAGCGCCATCCACGCGCCACCAAAAACGATCCACAGGATGTTCAACAGCAATGACATGGTCAGGGCCTCCTTGCCCGGCCATGATATGGGAATAGCCTCGGGCTTTCGCCAGAAAAATCAACGGCCGGACTCAGCTTGACGCTTGCCCTCCAAGCCTGCATCTCTCGTCCATGCGATTCATTCACACCGCCGACTGGCAGATCGGCAAGCCCTTCCGCAATTTTGGCGACAAGGAAAGCCTGCTGCGCCAGGCCCGGTTGACGGCCATCGAAACCATCGGCAGCCTGGCGCTGCGCGAAAATGCCACCCATGTGCTGATCGCCGGCGATCTCTACGATACCGAATCTCCCACCCAAAAAACCCTGCTCGAGCCGCTGGAGCGCATGCGGCGGTTTCCAACAATCTCCTGGCATGTGATCCCCGGCAACCACGATCCGCATCGCGGCAACGGCCTGTGGGACCGTGTGCTGAGCCATGGCCTGCCGCCCAACTTGCATCTCCACCTCACGCCCGAACCGGCGGCCCTTGGCAAGGCCGCGATGTTGCTCCCGGCGCCATTGCGGCGAAAGTCCGAGGCCACGGATCTGACCGCGTGGATGGACGGCGCGGCGACTGCACAAGGCCTCATCCGCATCGGACTGGCGCATGGCTCGATCACCGATTTCAACTCTGGCGGCGAAGCCAACAATCCCATTGCCCCGGATCGCGCTAAGCGCGCCGGTCTTAACTATCTGGCGCTCGGCGATTGGCACCGCACGCAAGCGGTTGGCCCCGCCACCTGGTATGCCGGAACGCCCGAGACCGACCGCTTCAACAGCCAGGAACAAGGCCAGGTGCTGCTGGTCGAAATCGCCGGACCAGACGCCACGCCAATCGTCACGCCGAACGTCACCGGCGCCTATCGCTGGCTGAGCCTGAGCCAGATGGTTTCGGCCGAAGCGGATGTCGATGCCATCGAGACGCAATTGCGGGCGCTGCCCGGCCTCTCGTCGCTGTTGCTGCGTCTCGACATCACCGGCGCCCTGCCGCTGGCAACTCGCGCCGAATTATCCCGCCGCACAGCACGGCTCGAAGCCGCCATGTTCTGGCTTGAAACCAATACCGAGGGACTGTTGGTGCGCCCGACGCTAGAGGATTTCGAGAGCATCGACTGCCAGGGCGTATTGCGCGAGGCCGCCGAAACGCTGAAAACCATGGCCGAGGACTTGGGCCAATCTGCCGCCATCCGCCGCCGCGCCGAGGAAGCCCTCGTGCAAATGTTCCTGATGTCGAGGGAGGCGGCTGAAACATGAAGCTCCTCCACGTGGCGATCGAAGGTGTCGGCCGCTTTGGTACCCCCGCCAAGCTTGAAGGCCTGGGGCCCGGCGTCAACATTCTCTCCGCCCAAAACGAGGCGGGGAAATCGACGATGTTCCGGGCCATCCGCACCTGCCTGTTCGAGCGCCACAACACCACCCGCGACGAGGTCAAGCAACTCGCCACCGAAGGCTTGTCCCTGCCGGTCAAGGTCACCATCAGCTTCGAACATAAAGGCGATACCTATGACCTGACGAAATCCTTCCTGCGCGGTCCCTCGGCCAGGTTGACGCGCAACGGCGTGGAAATCGCCCGGAACCGCGATGCCGACGAGCGCGTTTGGGAACTGTTCGGCATCTCGCCCGGCAAGACCGTCGATCTTTCCACCTATGGCGTCTTGTGGGTCGAGCAAGGCCAGTCGTTCAAGGTTCCCGAGCCATCGGAAGCGGCGGCCTCGGTCCTGAACAGCGTCATCCAGCAGGAAGTGGGAACCCTCGTCGGCGGCGAACGCGCCCGCCAGCTTCTGAAGGACGTGAAGGATGAGCTCGGCAAACTCCTGACCGACGGCGGCAAGCCAAAAACCAACGGGCCCCTTGGCATGGCGCAACGCCAACTTGAAACAGTAGAACAGCAGCGCATCGATGCCGAGAAGCGCCTGGCCGAACTCGACGGGAATCTCGAAGCACTCGCAATCCTGCGTTCCGAGTTCGCCCGCCTCGATGATCCGGCCGAGTCGCGGCAACGGGCGGACGAGTTGGAAAGTTCCCGGACAAATCTCAATGTCGCTCAGGAATCAGCCAAGATCCTACAGCGTTTCGAGAATGAGGAACGCCAGGCCCTGGCACTCCTCGAAGCCCACGACAGCAAACTCAAGGGGCTGCAGAACCGTGCCCTGGCGATTGATGAAAACCGCATTCGTTTCAAGCGGCTATCAGTCGAAGCGGAATCGATAAGTGAAGCCCTCGCGGCAGTTCGATCGGCACTCGCCACCGAGACCGCGCGAAAGACCGATCTCGAGCGTGATGTTGAACAGCTTGACACCGAAGACAACAAGCTGCAGCGCCTCGCGGCCGTCGCGGTGAAGGCGCAGCAGCGTGCTGCCCTGCGGTCTCGCTTGGAACTTCTGCAATCGTATGAGAAGCGCCTCGCTGAAAACCAACTGGCACTTAAATCAATCACCGCCGATGACGCCGCGCTGCAGGCGCTTGCCGCCATCGAACTCGAGAACGAAAAAATCAGTGCACGGATGGAATCGGCGGCGGCCCGCCTCACCATCGAGTCCGGGCCAACGGCACGAATCGTGGTCAACGGCGCGCCGCTGATCCAGAACCTCTCGCGCGCCGTCACTGAGCCCTTCACCATCGCTGTCGGCGATGATGTATCGATCACCGTGTCGCCTCCACCGTCTTCCGTCGCCGAGACGGAAACCGCATCGCGCCAGCAACAGGCGAAGCTTCGCGATGTTCTCAGCGGCTACGGTGCCGCAAGCCCGGACGAGTTGCGGCAGATGCGCAGCGAGCGCATCGTCCTCGAAGAACACTCCCGCCAACTGATAGGCGAACACACCGCTCTTGGACTGAAGGAGGCAGCGGTGGCGCCCGAAATCATGCGGCGGCAGATCGAGATCCGTCAGCTTGAAACTGAAACCGCAAAGGCGCTGGCCGATACCGGTTCCGATAGTCTACCTGCGCCCGCCGAAATTGAGACGCTGCGTCAGGCCGTGCAACAGGCCCGCAGCGAGTTGAAAGCCGCACTCGCGCAAGCCGCGAGCCTGGTCGCCGGCCACACTGCGATCATCAGTCAAAGGGAGCAAGCCCGCGCCGCACTGTCCGGCCAGATGAAGGAACTTGAGGCAAGTATTGCGGCCGAACTGGCACTCCTTCCCGATACCAGCCGTCAACAGCTGCTGCTGGATGCCGGGCGCGAGCACGATCAGCGCGCCGCAAGCCACCGGGCCAGCGCCGCCCTTTTTGCTGAGAAACGCCAGGCAGCCCCGGCACCCGAAGAACTCGAACGCCTGCGCCTGCGCTTCGAAAGGCTGAGAGAGGCAAACTCAAATCGGTTGGCGAAGCTTGACGGGCTGCGCATCGACATCGCCAAGCTGGAAGGTCAGGTCCAAATTGCCGGTGGCGATGGCCTGGGCGAGCGCGTCGCCGAATTGCAGGCCGAAAGTTCAATCGCCCTAGGCGAGGTCAACCGCCAGATGGAACGCGCTGAAGTGTTGCAGATGCTGCGGAAGGTGGTGGAGGTAGCCTACGACAAGCGCCGTGAACAGCTCAACGCGCCGCTGCACCGGCACTTGAAGCCATTCTTGCACGATGTGTTTCCGCAGGCTGAAATCGCACTGGGTGACGGCTTCAGTGTCGAAGGCCTGAAGCGCTCGGGCCCCGGCAATGAAATCTTCAACCGTCTGTCGTGGGGAACGCAGGAGCAAGTGGCCGTGCTGGTGCGCCTCGCCATGGGCGCCATGATTGCCGAGAACGGCCACGACGTGCCGATCATCCTCGATGACGCGCTGGTATATTCCGACGACGCCCGCATCGAGCAGATGTTCGACGCCATCAAACGTGCCGGGCGCAACCAGCAGGTCATTGTGTTCACCTGCCGCGCCAAGTCCTTTGCCTCGTTCGGCGGCAACACTCTCCACATCGCCTGATCACAGCGTTGCAGCACCCGTGGCAACACTCTCGGCACCATCGAGCGTGAACACCCCGCCCGAAGCATACGAAGCTTCATCGGACGCAAGATAGACATAGAGCGCGGCCACCTCATCGGGCCGCGCTTGCCGCTTCATGGGAATGATGCCATTGACCCGCCTCAGCATCTCGGGGCTGTATTCCGCCTCCTGCATCGGCGTCATGGTGTAGCCGGGGTTCACCGCATTGACGCGGATCTTCGGCGCCTGTTCGATGGCCATGGTGCGCATCATCGCCAGCATCGCGCCTTTGCTGGCGTTGTAATCGGCATAGTGGCGATAGGCCATGACACCGGACGTCGAAGCCGTCATCAGGATAGCGCCGCCTTGATTCTCGCCAAGCATGTGGCGCGCCGCGAGTTGGCTCACATAGAACACGCCATGCACATTCACCCGCA
Source organism: Hyphomicrobiales bacterium (assembly GCA_031431065.1). Classification (GTDB taxonomy): domain Bacteria; phylum Pseudomonadota; class Alphaproteobacteria; order Rhizobiales; family Aestuariivirgaceae; genus Aestuariivirga. The sequence continues at coordinate 10,314 of JANPCS010000301.1, forward strand.
TCACCCGGTCGAACTCCGCGCGGTCGATGTCGATAAAGCTCCGGCGGATCGAAATGCCGGCATTGCAGATCAGCGTGTCGAGTCCACCCAGCGCCTTCAGCGATTGCGCAAAGGCATTGTCAACTCCTGGTCCATCGGCAACATCAACAGTCGCGACAAGCGAAAGCCCGGGAAGTGACGCGGCGATACTCAGCGCATTGTCTGGGTTGCGGCACCATACGGCGACCCTCGCACCCTCCTTGAGATAACGCTCCGCCACTGCCGCCCCGATGCCCGTCGAGCCGCCCGTGATGATGACCCTCTTGCCTGAAAGTCGCATGGAACCAATCCCCCTAGATCACATAGCCGCGTGGCAGTGGCTTGGGCGACCGAAGCTCGATCCTGCCCTTGCCGCTTTCGAGAATGGCCACCACGCCCGGCGTTTCGCTTTCCTTAACCACCGCCTCAAGTTTCAGCGTGGCGAACAAGCGCACGAGATCATCCGCCTGCGGACTGAAAATCTCGAATCCAGCAAGTCTTCCGCCCAGCGGCGCCGCTTGAGCCGGGTGCTCGCTGTCCATCCAGTCGATGAAAAACGGCACCAGCGCCCCAAAGCCATGATTGCGCAATCCCCAGCAGGTCCAGCCCAGCCATGTGCCATCCGGCTTCCTGCGCCCGCCCGGCACCAGCCCGCCACCTTCATAACCGGCAGCCCGCGCCTTTTCGGCCAGCCCGGCCAAGTCAACGCCGCCAACTGCCCAATGATAAAGCCCTGAACCAGTTAGGTTTTTCAACTCAGAACCAAGCCTGTCTACGGGCTGCCGCGGATCGCGTCCGAGAATCTCGAGATAGGTCGAAGGCCCCAGCGCCATCACCGCATTGGCGGTGCCCTCGCCCGGATGTTCACCGCCATACAGCGGCTCACAATCCATGTGGGTTGCGAAATACGTTCGCCCCGCGCTCAGATTGGCCCAATACCAGACGAGATGATCGATCCTCATGTACCGCATCAAACGCCAGAACCGCGCGCCCGTCCAGCACCCGCGGCACCCATCGATCACCACCGATTTCCTCAACCTTCAAGAAAGGTTTCCATGGCAATGTGACCTCACGTCCCTGCACGGATGGTCCGTGTCCGGATGTTTCCTCCCTGGACTTGGGCCGCCGCAACAAAACCGGCGGCCTCCTTTTCGGGCCAAGCCCAGGCCGGCACTCTTGCATCGGCATCATCCAGTATCTCAAGAAATATCCCAGCGCAGGCGAAGTCCTGGCTGAATGAAGACTAACCAGTCTGTTTCGAATTGCCATGCGGCTCCCACTGGGTGGAACTTGAAATAACCGATCAAGACCTCGTCTTGGCCGAAAACATGCTGATTTTCTGAGATCATCTATCTCGGACGCGAGCCTGGAGAGTGCATTGGCGGACTATGCAAGTGCCGTGCGAGAAGTCATTGCTTTACACCTGATGGAACCTTAACTTGTATCGTTCCCCGTTACAGAGGCAGGCTGACATCATGCGGAAAATTGAACTTCTCGCGAGCTATTGGACCTTGGCGGGCAACTGCTATGCGATGGGGCCCAGCGAGGTCGCGACAATTCCACTGCGTGAGCGCGTCGAAGCCGCCGCATGGGCCGGTTACACGGGCATGGGATTTGCTCATCAGGATCTGATCGCCACCCGCGGCAAGATCGGTTATGCGGCGATGAAACGGCTCCTCAACGATCATGGCATTGTGCATGTCGAAGTGGAGTTCCTTGGCGGCTGGTTCACCAGGGGCGATCAGAAGAAGGCCTCCGACTTGATCCGCCGCGATCTGATTGAGGCTGCCCATGAACTCGGCGCGCGAAACATCAAGGCGGCGGGCGAGATGTGGACTGAGGCGTGCGACGTGCCGCGCTATGCCGAAGCATTCGCCGAGGCTTGCGCAGAAGCTGCCAAGATTGGAACGGCCATGGCGATCGAAATCCTGCCGATGACCAACATCCGCAGTCTTGAGACGGCCAGTGCCATTGTTGAACAGGCTGGTCACGAAAATGGCGGGTTGTGCATCGACATCTGGCATTTTGTGCGCGGCGGTATCGCTATCGAAAAGATCGGCACGCTGCCGACGCACTACATCAAGTCCGTCGAGATCGACGATGCCAGCGCTGAAATCCATGGTTCGCTGTGGGATGACACGCTGTTCCATCGCCTCTATCCCGGCGAAGGAAGTTTCGACTGTCCGGCTTTCATCAAGTCAGTGGAGGCAGCGGGTTTCGACGGTGTCTACGGGGTCGAGGTCATCAATGAAACCTATCGGAAACTGCCGGTGCGCGTACAGGCCAAGCGGTCTTTCGACAGCACGATGGCGCAATTCTCAAAACTGGCCTGAATAGCGACAACCGGAGGAAACACATGGAAACCAATTTGAGAGGCAAGACGGTCCTTATCACTGGCGCCGCCAAGGGCATCGGACGCGCCGTCGCGCTGGGCTTTTCCCGGGAGGGAGCACGCATCGCCGCTGTCGATTTCGACAGGGAAGAGCTCGCCAGCCTGATGGCCGAAATCAAGGGCATGGGTGGTGAAGCGGCATCGGGCCTGGGTGACTTGGGCACGGCTGCCGGCGTCAGCTCGAGCATCGCCGATGCGTTGAAAGTTCTTGGCGGCAACGTCGATGTTCTCGTCAACAATGTTGGCTCGGGTTCAGTCCGTACTTTTGATCAGCTGACGGACGAGGACTGGGACCAAACCATGCAGCTCAATTTCATGAGCTGTGTGCGCTCGGTGCGCATCGTTCTGCCCGGCATGCGGCAACGGGGTTCTGGCGTCATCGTCAACAATGCTTCCGATCTGGCCCGCCAGCCGGAGCCGGTGCCCAATGACTATTCGGTATCGAAGGCGGCAGTCCTTGCCTTCACCAAGGGGCTGGCGCGCTCGGAGGGCCCGAACATCCGCGTTAACGCTGTGGCACCGGGACCGATCTGGACGCCATTCTGGTCGAAGCCCGGCGGATTTGCCGATACCTTCGCAGCGTTCCACAAGATGCCGCCCAAAGAGGCCGTTGAATATGAGCTGTCATTACGGCAGTTGCCGCTGAAGCGGCTCGGCACGCCGGAAGAGGTTGCCAATGTGATCATTTTCCTCGCATCCGATCTTGCCTCGTTCGTGACGTCTTCGGTGTGGGGCGTCGACGGCGGTTCCATTCGCAGCATCGTCTGATGAGGAGAACATGAATATGACGGCTGCACTGTCTTTCACTCTGCCGGAAATGGTTTTCGTGACCGGCGCATCATCGGGCCTGGGCACGGGAATATGCCGGCACCTGCTTGAAGCGGGCGTCACGGCCATTGGAATAGACCTTGGGCTGGCACCTGACACCTTGAGGAGCGGCAGTTACACGCACCTGCGGGGCGATGTAACTTCGGACACCATTTGGACCGAAGTATCTGCCTATGTCCGCGCCAGCGCGCCAGCAACGCTTGGCCTGGTGACGAGCGCGGCAATTCTTGAAGTCGGGACGATCCTCGATTTCGACAAGGCGATGATCGAGCGCACCATGTCGGTCAACGTCACCGGAACGGCCCTGGCCTTCCGGGCCCTGCTGCCGCACATGATCGAGCGCAAAAAGGGAGTCATCGTCGCCGTCGCCAGCATCGATGCCAGTTTCGCCGAACAGCAATTGGCGGTTTATGCCGCCTCCAAGGCTGCCGTCCGGCAGTTGACGCGAACCGTGGCTCTCGACCACGCACGCCAGGGCATCCGCGCCAATGTGCTCAGTCCCGGTCCGATGATGGCCGGTTTGTTCGAACGCCATATGAATTCGGCCAGCGACCCGGCAAAATTCAAGGCAACCCGCGCTGCCCGCCAGCCGGGAGGCGAGATACTGTCGCCCAACGATGTGGCCCGCGCCGCACTGTTCCTGCTCTCCGACGGCGCCCTGGCGCTCAACGCATCCGACATCATCGCCGACGGCGGAATGACCGCCAGCTTCGATTTCCGGACAGGAGCGGAAGGAGCTTCGGTATAGAACGATGCGGGCTGAGCCTCACTCGTCGCCCGCGGGCTTGAAGCCGATGCAGATCGCTTGCATCGACTTTGTTAAGCTATTGAAACCGATGGTAGCGGGAGAGGGACTCGAACCCCCGACCCCAGGATTATGATTTCTCTGCTCTCCAGTGACACCAGGTAACATGACGTTTACGAGTGTTGTTTTTGTTGACTTTTTTACTCCAAATCGGTACATGCTGACACATGCAGGTGCAAAGATTTGGTGCAAAATAGGTGCAAAAATTTACAGACACGTTCATCAAGTCAGCTCCCTCAGGCACGTATTGGGAAGGTAACGGCTTCGGCTTGCGTGTTGGAAAGAAGTCCAAGACCTTTATTGTCCTCATTTCGTCCGGCAAACGTCTGACTATAGGCCGCTACGGCCCCGGCCTATCCCTTGCCACAGCCCGCAGGAACGCACAGCAACTACAAGCGGCCAAGACACTACGCCTATACCGGCCCGTTGCGATAACCTTCAAGTGCGCCCTAGAACGTTTCCTGGAGGCATCCGCAGCCAAGCACCGCCCATCCACTACCGAGGACTATCGCCTGCGCCTCAATCGACATTGGTTGCCATCGTTATCTTCGAAGAAACTTTCAGACATAAACCGAAACGACATTGCTAAATTTAACCACCCTTCACCAACCGAGGCACAACACGCACTGGTAGTAGTAAAAGTATTCTTTTCGTGGGCTATCAAGCATGGCCTCACTGACAACGACCCGAGCTACAGGATGCCGTCAATTTCGCGCATTTTGCCACGCTCTCGCGTATTAGAGCCCAGCGAGCTATCTTTGCTACTTCAAGAGCTCCAAGCAGCGCCTAGCGCCTTTTACCGCATTGTCTATTTGCTCATACTCACCGGACAACGCCGGAATGAGATCGCATCACTCCAGTGGGGCTGGATAAAAAACGACACTATCACAATTCCAGCAACGGTGGCGAAGAACCGTCATCAGCATACTTTCCCGATTGGAAAACTCACACAGGACTTCATTGATAATATACCGAAAACCTCAGACTACCTATTCCCTGCTGCACGATCACACGTACGCAAAATGCCAACGACTCATTTCAATAGCTGGTCGAAGTCGAAGTTAGCACTCGACAAGAGGGTGCCCATCGCACCGTGGTCCCTGCATGATCTGCGCAGAGGCTATTCGACAATACACGCACAGCTAGGAACACCAATACATATTACCGAGCGTGCCTTAAATCATATCTCCGGTGCGATTTCTGGGGTTGCCGCAACCTATAATGTTTTCAAGTACGAAAATGAACTCAAAGACGCTGTACAAGCTTACGAGAAATATATAGCTTCCATAGTCGCTTGAGCTAACTCGGGCTGTGCACAGCTCCTTCATTGGAGAAGTGCATTATGACTAGGATCGTGGACTGGAAGGTACTGAAAACCATCATTCCCTACAGCCGACAGCACGTACAAAGGCTTGAGGATTCGGGGTCGTTTCCTTTACGGGTTCGTCTCGGGCCTCACAGAGTTGGATGGGTTGAAACGGAGGTAGAGGTATGGCTTCAAGACCGCCTTAGACAGCGTGAGCAACTCCCGTAAGGGAGAGACGGGGTGTCCACAGCCCCGTCACTAACACAACGGAGAACACCATGGCCGACTTCGCAGCCCTCATCGAAACAGAACGCACTCGCCTCCACAAACTCATTTCAGATCTCTCTGATAAACGCGACACACTCTCAAACCAGATCGCAGAAGCAGAACGTGAGCTATCCGCTATCTCAGCCTATGAGAAAGCAAAAGCCCCTGTCGTTAAGAGAACTCACACACCCCGTGCAGCTACTTCCAAACGATCAGAGCTTCTGGATACCATCAAAGCTACACCTCGCGCTACCCGTTCTGAGCTTATTGAAAAACTCGGCATCAAAGGCAATAAGAAAGCCGAACAAGCTCTCTCAAACAAACTATCAAACATGAAGAAGGCTGGCACCATTACTGCAACAGATGGTAAGTATATGGCGGTGTGACATGGACGAAGACCTTGAGGCTTTCCTCAAAAGGCGAATGGATGAGAAGGAGGGCATTGTACGACCCCCTCCACCATTGTCACCCCCACCCCCTCCACCATTATCACC
>JANPCS010000302.1:0-3781 GCA_031431065.1 Hyphomicrobiales bacterium
AGCTCCGGCGCATGACACTGGACCTGACCCCGGAAACCGCCGTCGACCGGCTGATTACCCTCCACGCGGAGGCTACATCAAGCCTCAAATCCTGCCTCGAGCGCTATTTCGACACCCGCGAGGCACCAAGCGATAAGGAGCGTCAGGGCTACTGCTACCCGGAACTCCGCGTCACCTACATGGCCAACGGGCTGCAACCGCGAATCGCCCGGGCCTTCGCCAAGTTCCAGGGGCCTGGCACCTATTCGACCACCATCACCCACCCCGATCATTTCCGCCGTTATCTCGTCGAGCAGCTGCGCTATCTGGTGCGTGATTATGGCGCCACCATCGACGTCGAACGCTCCGACCAGGAAATCCCCTACCCTTACGTCCTCGAACAGGGTGACGACCTCGGCCGTAACGATGTGACGGCGGCCGAACTCGCCTTGCATTTTCCGGCGCCCCGCCTGGCCCTTGTGGGTGACGAGATCGCCGATGGCGACTGGCTTTATGAACCTGGCCACCCCTTCCCGCTGTCGCTCTTCGATGCGGTCAGGATCGACTATTCGCTGAAGCGCCTGCAGCACTACACCGGCACCGGCTGGCGCCATGTGCAGCCGTGGATCCTGCTCACCAACTATCACCGCTACGTCGACCAGTTCGTCAAGTGGAGCATCGCGCAGTTGAAGGGCGCCAGCCCCTATTCGGTGCTCTATCTGCCGGGCGGGGCTCGGCTGACACGCGGCATGGCCGATGCCGAGATCGATGCCATCATCGCCGCCTCGCCCTGGCACCGCTATCAGATGCCCGGCTATCATCTGGCGCGCGGCGATGGCCACGGCGGCGTCACCTTGATCAACATCGGCGTCGGGCCATCGAACGCCAAGAACATCACCGATCACCTCGCGGTGCTCAGGCCGCACTGCTGGCTGATGGTCGGCCATTGCGGCGGGTTGCGCCAGAGCCAGCGCATCGGCGACTATGTGCTGGCCCACGGCTACTTGCGCCAGGACCGCATTCTCGATGCGCTCGTCCCCCCGGAAATCCCCATTCCGGCGCTGGCCGAAGTGCAGGTGGCCTTGCAGGAGGCCGCCGCGCGGGTGACCGGCGAGCGTGGCGATGCCTTGAAGGAGCGCCTGCGCACCGGCACCGTCGTCACCAATGACGACCGCAACTGGGAACTGCGCTGGACCCAGGAGCGCCGCCGCATCAACCTGTCCCGGGCCATTGCGGTCGATATGGAATCGGGCACCATCGCCGCGCAAGGTTACCGCCTGCGCGTGCCGTATGGCACGCTGCTCTGCGTTTCCGACAAGCCGTTGCATGGCGAAATCAAACTGCCCGGCGCCGCCAATGCCTTCTATGACCGGGCGATCGGCGAACATCTGATGATCGGCCTCGAAACCATCGAGCAATTGCGCGGCAACATCGCGCAACTGCATTCGCGCAAGCTCCGCAGCTTCGACGAACCTCCCTTCCGCTGACACGCGCGACAAAACCCCGCCGCATTCGCCAGCCAGAAGAACGTTATGACCACGGAGAATCCCATGCGCCGCCGAGATTTCGCCGCCACCGCCCTGAGCCTCGCCATTCTGGGTGCCGGCTCTATTCTGAATCCCGCACTGGCCCAGTCCCAGGAGACGAAAATGCCGCGCACCATTTCACTGATCGGCCACGGCGAAACCCGCATTGCGCCCGACATGGCGAACGTCACTGTCGGTGTCTTGAAACAGGCAGCAACCGCCGCCGAAGCGCTGGCCGCCAACACCGCCGCGATGACCGCCGTGATGACGGCGCTCAAATCCGCCGACATCGAGGCCAAGGATATCCAGACCTCGAACTTCATGGTGGCGCCGCGTTATGACTATGGCGACAACACGCAAGCCCCGCGCCTCACCGGCTATGACGTCTCCAACAACCTCACCATCGCCGTGCGCAAGATCGCCCAATTGGGCGGCCTGCTCGATACGCTGGTCAGCGCCGGCTCCAACCAGATCAACGGCATCAGCTTCCAGGTCTCGAAGCCCGATCAGGCGCTCGACCAGGCCCGCCGGGAGGCGGCCGAAGATGCCACGCGCAAGGCCAAACTCTATGCCAGCGCCATGCAGCTGAAACTTGGGGACGTGCTATCGATCAGCGAAGGCGTCAACTATTCCCCGCCGGTTCCCATGATGATGAAGTCGATGCGCGGCGCTGCCGAAATGTCCTCCGACGTGCCGGTCTCAGGCGGCGAGCAGACGCTCGCCATCGACGTGAACATAACCTGGGAAATCAACTAGCGCAAGATCAACTGTCATAGATCTCCGAACGAGTTTCCTCCCTCCCCTTTGTGGCTAATGCATGCACACATCTTTTTGGTCTGGCCGTGCTGGTTTTTCCATGATTCTGTTGGGCGGTGATTCGGCTGGTCGGAGGATTGGTGATGGCTGCGGCGGAGCTTGGGCTTTTCGGCGACGAACGGCTAAAAAAGGGGGCTGCGATTTTTTCGCCGCGGTCATGTCGCGGCGGACGGTTTGCCTGCGCAAGCTTGGCGGCAACCGGGCGGGCGAGATGCGCTTCGGGCGTTTCCTGCACAACCAGGCGGTGACGGCAAAAGAGATGATCGCCACGGCGGCCTGCGCCACGGGGTTGCGCGCCGCGGGCCGCCATGTGCTTGCCATTCAAGATACCACGGAGATCAATTTCCAGGCCCATGTGAAGAGTAAGCGGGGTTTCGGCACGGTTGGCAATGGCACGGACATCGGGCTGTTGCTGCATCCGCTGGTGGCGGTGGATGCCGGGCATGGCGGCATCATCGGCCTTGCCGGGGCGGAGATCATCAACCGCCGCGATGGCAAGGTGGAAGACCGCAAGACCAGGCCGCTGGCGGAGAAGGAATCGCAACGCTGGCTCAGCGGCATGCAGAGCGCCCGCGCCGTGCTGCACGGGGCCGGCCAGGTGACGGTGGTTGGCGACCGGGAAAGCGATATCTTCGGGCTCTTTGCCGGGCGCTGCGGAAACGTTCATCTTCTGGTGCGGGCGGCGCAGAACCGGGGGCTCGAGGATGGCGGGAGGCTGTTCAAGACGGTTCGGGGCTGGCCGGTGCAAGACCGTTATGCCATCGATGTTCCGGTCAAACCCGGTCAGATGGCGCGGCGCGCCGTGGTTGCCCTGCGGTTTGGCGCGGTCAGCCTCAAGCGTCCGGCCACAAGCCCCAAACACTGGCCTTTGCGCATCGATCTCCATGCCGTGGATGTGATCGAGGAAGATGCGCCGGCGGGACAGAAGCCGGTGCATTGGCTGCTGATCACCAGCCATCGCGTGGAAAGCCTTGCCGGTGCCGCCGGGATTGTCGTCTGGTACCGCAGGCGCTGGACCATCGAACAGGTGTTCCGCACCCTGAAAAGCCAGTGCCTCGACATCGAGCAAAGCCAGATCGTCACGGCGGAGGTTCTCGGCAAACTGCTGATCGTCGCCCTCATCGCCGCCGTCGCGGTCATGCAACTCATCCACGCCCGCGACGGCAAAAGCCGCCAGCCCATCGAAGATGCAGCCAACCGCTTCGACCCGCGTTTCCTCGCCGCGCTGGGCGCGCGCCTCGAAGGCAAAACCGAAAAACAGAAGAACCCGCATCCCCCCGGCAGCCTCGCCTCGCTTGCCTGGATCGCCGGACGCCTCGGCGGTTGGTCCGGCTACACCTCCAAAGGCTACAAACCCGCCGGACCCAAAACCATGCACGACGGCCTCCTTCAACTGCAGGCCAGACATGAAGGCTGGAAAATCGCGAAATGCGGGTAAGATGTGTGAATCCCTTAGCCAC
>JANPCS010000303.1:0-2107 GCA_031431065.1 Hyphomicrobiales bacterium
GCCCGATGATGCCGTCATGGCATGCAAACTGCATGACAGTACGCGGCACAGCCAAGAAACCAGAACTGAAAAGGCCTCCCGATGCGCGCTGAAACCCTTGCCATCCATGCCGGCTATGAGCCTGAGGCGACAACCAAGTCAGTTGCCGTGCCAATCTATCAGACGGTGGCCTATACGTTTGACAGCGCCGATCATGGCGCGGCACTCTTCAATCTCGAAACCGATGGCTATCGCTACAGCCGCATTGCCAACCCGACTGTGGACGTCCTGGAGCGGCGGCTCGCGGCGCTTGAGGGCGGCGCTGCCGCCATCGCCCTCGCCAGTGGTCAGGCGGCTCTGCATTATGCACTCTCCAACGTTGCGGATTGTGGCGGGAATATCGTCAGCGTGCCGCAGCTCTACGGTACAACCCACACACTATTCACGCACATCCTGAGCAAGCAAGGGATCACCGTGCGCTTTGCGGCAGGCGACCGGGCGGAAGACATCGAGGCGCTGATCGATCGGGAAACACGCGCCGTTTTCTGCGAGAGCATCGGCAATCCCGCCGGCAACATCTGCGACATCGAGGCTCTCGCCAATGCCGCCCACAGGCATGGCGTGCCGCTGATTGTCGATAACACGGTGGCCACGCCGATCCTGCTGCAACCCATTGTCCATGGCGCCGATATTGTGGTGCATTCGCTGACCAAGTTTCTCGGCGGCCACGGCACCACAATGGGTGGCGCGATCATCGATAGCGGTCGCTTCCCGTGGAAGGATAATGCGGCGCGTTTCCCGCAGTTCAACGAACCCGATCCATCTTACCACGGCATGGTCTATGCCGACCGTTTCGGGCCGCGCGCCTATATCGAGCGCTGCCGCAGCGTCTATCAACGCAACACCGGTGCCATCCTGCCGGCGATGAGCGCCTTCATGTTGATGCAGGGCATTGAGACTGTTGCCCTGCGCATGGAACGCCATGTCGAGAACGCCTTGCAGGTCGCGCAGTTTCTGGAGAAAGATCGGCGCGTTGACTGGGTCAGTCACGCGGGTTTGCACTCGTCGCCATACTTCGAACTTGCGATGAAATATCTTGGCGGCCGGGGTCCGTCGCTGTTTACATTTGGAATCGCCGGCGGTCTGGAGGCCGGCAAGCGTTTCTATGACGCACTTGGCCTGGTAACCCGGTTGGTCAACATTGGCGATGCCAAGTCTCTGGCCTGCCATCCCGCTTCGACAACCCATCGGCAGATGCCGCTGGATGTCCAGATGCGGGCCGGTGTCCGTCCCGAAATGATCCGCTTGAGCATCGGTATCGAACACATCGACGACATCATTGCCGACATTGATCAGGCGCTTGCCGCCGCCGTGGGCACAACTCAACTCCCCATCGCCGCCGAGTAGTTAACAAGAGAGATGGCCATGAGCGTTGTTCTTGAGTCTGGATCGCATCGTCCAACAAGGCGCCCGCCGCCTGCCGCAGCCGGCAAGTCAAAGAACCACGATCCGGCCAAGGTCCTCAGGATCGCACTTGTGAACAACATGCCGGATGCGGCCCTTGTGGCGACGGAACGGCAGTTCATCCGGCTTGCAACCGAAACACCGCAACTGCCGCTCGACATTCAGCTGTTCCATATTCCGGCGGTGCCGCGCGGCGCCGAGGCCCAGGTGCCGCTGGCGCAGCGTTATCGCAGCATTCAAGAGATGTTCGACCTCGAATTCGACGGGCTGATCGTCACTGGCAACGAGCCACGTGCGGCGCGGCTCGATGAGGAGCCATATTGGCGCGATATGACTGACGTGATCGAATGGGCCATGGGAAACACAACGGCATCGCTGTGGTCATGCCTCGCCGCCCACGCTGCCGTCTTGCATCTTGATGGCATAGAGCGGCGCCGGTTGCCGCAGAAGACGTCGGGAGTTCTAAGTTGTATTGTTACCGATCCCGTTGGACTTGGCCTGCCCGCCAGGCTCTCGGTCTGTCATTCCCGCATGAACGAGTTGCGCCGCTGCGATCTGCTGGACCACGGCTATGACATTGTCTCGGAAACGCAGAGTGGGCAGGTGGATACGTTCACCAAGATGCTGGGCAGCCGGTTCCTGTTACTGCAAGGGCATCCCGAGT
>JANPCS010000304.1:0-8044 GCA_031431065.1 Hyphomicrobiales bacterium
GGACTGGAGCACTCGCGGCACAGGTCACCCGTCAATGCCTTCGTCCACATCCTCTCCTGCATCGCCGCCTACGGCCTCAAGCCCGTCAAGCCAAGGATAAATGGCCACGTCAACCTCACAGCTTATCCATAATCGGGGTTAGATACCATCGAAATCCATGCCGACGCGATTCAGAAGGGCGACCGCGTGTTGCTGGTCGACGACCTGATCGCCACCGGCGGCACGGCGGGCGCGGCCATCGACCTGATCCGCAAGTCGGGCGGCGAGGTGATCTCCGCTGCTTTTGTGATCGATCTCCCGGACTTGGGTGGCGCGGCGAAGCTTAAAGCCAAGGGCGTGAAGGTGCATACGCTTGTGGCGTTCGAGGGGCACTGAACAGGCTTCAGGGCCGTTTCGGCGTCAGCGCCTTGCTCTCGAAACTGTAGACCAACTCGTCATGCTGATTGAAACCTTCGGCCAGCGCGAACACCATGCCCCAGCCGGGCCGCGATCTGAGATCGCGCTTTCCCGTCACCGTGGCGCGATAGGAAATCGTGTCGCCGGGGCAGACGGGCTTCAGCCAGCGCAAGTTTGTGAAGCCGGGCGACGGTCCGAGTTCCGCAGGCTCACGGCCCGACTGGCGCATCATGTCCCACGCCGCCTGGTTGGCGGCGATGTAGCATTTCATCCAGCCCGCCGCCGTATGCCAGCCCGACGCCGAGAGCCTACCGAACGGGCCCTTGCGGGCGGCCTCCTCATCAAGATGAAACGGCTGCGGATCGTACTTGCGCGCAAACGCAATGATCCCGTCCTTGGTGAAGTGATGGCTGCCGAGTTCGGCCACACGGCCGATGTCGATCTCCTCAAGATAGAGGCCCATCATGGATTGCGTACTCCCATGAACTGAATGCCGGTGATCTCGGTCTTCAACTCACCCGCCAGATTGAGGAGTTCGAACTTCATCTTGAGGATGCCCATCTCGGGGCGCTTCGATGACACCCGCCGCGACATCACGGTGCCCCGCCCGGTCAGCGTCTCGCCGGCATAAACAGGCTTCAGCCATTTCGCCTCTTCCATGCTGTTGGACGCCATGGCGGCGGTGTTGTTGGCCATTGCTTCGACGGCGAGGCGGATGAGAATGGCGCTGGAATGCCAGCCCGACGCCGCCAATCCTCCGAGTACAGAATGTTTTGCCGCCTCCTCGTCGAGGTGCATGTCTTGAGCGTCCCATTCGCGCGCATATTCGATCACCTCTTCGCGTGTCAGGTGATAAGTGCCGAAGGACGTAACATGGCCTTCGGGAAAATCCTCATAGTGCAGCAGATCGCTCACCACTCGCTCCATGCAATGTCCCGGCCCGGATAGGCAACAGCCTTGAACGGCCAAGTCTCGGCAAGAAAACCACGGAAGGCCTTGCCCAGCACAGAATCGAATCCCTGTTGGAACTCGCCTTCCCGGACCCAGTAGAAGGCTGCCGCGTCATACGCTGCCCTGCCGCTGGGAGCGATGTAGCAGCAACCAAGGCAACGGCTCTCATCGTCATTCATCACGGTATAGGCAAAGGAGTGGCCAATGGTGAACTCGCGGTGGTGCCAGCCGAGGTCAATAAGGTTTTCCTCGATCGTCAGGCCGCGCGGCCAATCGCTGCCATCGCCCATCGAACCCATAAGCCGGTGTTCGCTTTCGGTGACAGCGGCAAAATCCTTCACCACATCGTGCACCGAAAGCATGCGCAGATGAAACCCCGCGCCATCAAGGCGCTCGGGGACTTGGAAGTCTTTCGGAACAAGCCGCCTGTCATACATCTCGCGGATGTTCGCTCAAATTTCGTCAGGTGGCAAACCGGAAGTGCAGCACGTCGCCATCTTTCACCGCGTAGTCCTTGCCTTCCAGCCGGATCTTGCCTGCTTCCCGCGCTCCGCCCTCGCCATCGCCTGCAACGTAATCCTCATAGGCAACGGTTTCGGCGCGGATATAGCCTTTCTCGAAATCCGTGTGGATGACGCCCGCCGCCGCCGGGCCCTTGGTGCCCTTGGTGATGGTCCAGGCGCGGGCTTCCTTCGGGCCGACGGTGAAGTAGGTGACGAGATGCAGCAGGTCGTATCCGGCGCGGATGACGCGGTTGAGACCGGGCTCGCTCAATCCAACGGCATCGAGAAAATCTTGCCGGTCGGCCTCCGCCATGACGGCGATCTCGCTCTCGATCTTGGCCGAGACGACGCACGCCACGGCCCCTTCTTCCTTGGCGCGGGCATAGACGCGGACCGAAAAATCATTGCCCTTGTCGGCAGCTGCTTCCTCGACGTTGCAGACATAGAGCACCGGCTTCGAGGACAGCAGGCCCAGACCCTTGAACGTCTTCTCTTCTTCCGGCGTGCGCTCGGTGAGTCGCGCGGGCTTGCCTTCACGCAGCAGCACCAGCGCCCGGTTCATCAGGTCGGCCAGTTCCTTGGCCTCCTTGTCGCCGGTCTTAGCCCGTTTCTCGAGACTGGGAACGCGCTTTTCGAGCGAGTCCATATCGGCCAGCATCAGTTCGGTTTCGATGGTCTCGATATCGGCCACCGGGTCGATCTTGCCTTCGACATGGGTGATGTCACCATCCTCGAAGCAGCGCACCACATGGGCGATCGCATCGACTTCGCGGATGTTGGCGAGGAACTGGTTGCCGAGACCTTCACCTTTCGAGGCGCCGCGCACCAGGCCGGCGATATCGACGAAGGTCAGCCGCGTCGGGATGATCTGCGCGGAACCGGCAATCTTCGCCAGAATTTCAAGCCGTGAGTCGGGCACGCCGACATCGCCGACATTTGGCTCGATTGTGCAGAACGGATAATTCGCCGCCTGCGCCGCCGCCGTCTGCGTCAGCGCGTTGAACAGTGTCGATTTGCCGACGTTCGGCAGTCCGACGATGCCACATTTGAAACCCATCAGTCCGTCTCTTTCTTCGGCGGCTTCTCCGGCGGCGGATTGACCGCCAGATGCACCTTGTTCTGGAATGTCGCGTCCTCGCCTTGAACGAGGAGCGGAATATATTCGGCGACCGCGTCGAGCAGCGGCTTTAGCCAGGCCTTGTCGCCCTTGGCGAAATCGCTCAGCACATGCGGATAGACGAGAGCCTTGTCGCCCGGGTGGCCGATGCCCAGCCGCACCCGCTGGAAGTGCGGGCCGCAATGCGCGATCATCGAACGGATGCCATTGTGGCCGGCAGCACCGCCGCCGAGCTTCACCCGCATCTTGCCCGGCTCGAGATCGAGTTCGTCATAGAGCACGCTCACCTGCGCCGGATCGATGTTGTAGAAGCTCATCGCCGCCCCAACCGCGCGGCCGCTCTCGTTCATGAACGTCTGCGGCTTCAGCACCAGAACCTTCCCGCCCGCCATCTGGCCTTCCGACGTTTCGCCCTGGAAGCGCTTGCGCCACGGTGAAAAGCCATGGCGGCGGACGATTTCGTCCACCGCCATGAAGCCGATATTGTGCCGGTTGCCCTGATATTTGGAACCCGGATTGCCGAGCCCCACGAGAAGGTGCATGTCGTTCCCCCGTGAAGAGGATTACTTCTTCTTGGGCGCCGGAGCGGCCGGAGCCGCACCCTTCGCAGGTGCAGCTGCACCCTTGGCCGGAGCAGCGGCTGCCTTGGCGCCCGCCGCTGCCGGTGCAGCACCCGCTGCCGGAGCCTTCTGGGCACTGGCCGGAACCTCTGCTGTTGCTGCAGCGGGAGCTTCCTCTTCCTTGGCCTGCGCGGTGACGGCGCACAACGTCGGGTCATCCTTGCTGACCGCCGAAACGCCGTCAGGCAGCTTGATCTCAGACAGATGGATCGACTGGCCGACCATCAAACCGGTCAAGTCGACGGTGACTTCATCGGGAATGAGATTGGCCGAGCAATAGAGCGACAGCGTATGCGAAACGATGTTGAGCGCACCACCGGCCTTGATGCCGGGAGACGCTTCATGGTTCTTGAAGTGAACCGGAACCTCGACCGATACGCGGGCATTGGGCCCTAAGCGCAGAAAGTCGACATGGATGACGAAATCCCGCACCGGCTCGAACTGCACATCGCGAGGGATTGCGCGGACGGTCTTGCCGTCGACTTCGAGGTCAACCAGCGTCGCCATGAAGCGGCCGGTTTGCACATGGGGGAGGACGTCGCCATAGATAAGCGAAATCATTTGCGGTTCCTGTTTGTCGCCATAGACGACACCGGGGACGAGGCCTTCACGGCGGACTGCGCGAGAGGCCCCCTTGCCTGCCCGGGCGCGCGACGCGGCCTTGAGCTGCACGATCTTGGACATGGTAAACTCCTGATTATAATGGTCCGGCCAGCCTTCCTCCAGGGGTGAACGACGCTTGCCCGACGGCGTCCCCATAGCCGAAGCGGGCGCCTCGCGCAACCGGCGGCTCGGGGCCTCAATATGCGGGCGAAAACGCCCACGGATCCTCGATGTCCTGGATCAACACCGCTTCGCCAGACTTGAGCTTCCGGGTTTCCGTCTTTTCAGCATCGCTCTCAATCGTACCGGTCTTGACGATGACCTTGCGGTTGAGGAAATTGGCGCTCACCGTCTCGACCGCGCCGCTCATCCGGTTGACGTTCATGCGGTCATAGCCGATCAGCCGAAAATCCTTGTCCTCAAAACGGAAGCGGAAGCTCATGTTGCCGGTGTCGCTGCCGCCGGACGTGTAGAAATAATAGATCGAAATGAGCAAGATGCCACGATTGATCGACACGCCGCCGGATTCGGACAACGGATCGGACTGGTTGGAGTAGATGACGCGCGGAATAAGGTTGGAGTTCGCCAGGGCCAGCTGGTAGCTGCCCTCGCCATCGGCCAGCGCCACCGCCAGCATGCGCGGGTTGGTGTCGAGCGGCTCATCCATGCCGGTTTCCCGCTCAATCAGATTTGCCGGATCGTTGTCGCGGAGAACCAGAACCAGATCGTCAGCGCCGTCCTTGTTAAGATCGCCCGTGATTTCTTTTTCCAGCAGCCAGCCCTGGGGCACGAATGTGGCGGCATCGGCCCCCTTCTTCACCAGCTCCGGATAGTCGACATGCGGGGCATCCTCGTCCTCGGCGCAGACAGGAGTGGCGATGCCCAGCAGCAGAGCCAGAACGAAGACAAGTAAAGAACGCATGTCGAATTTCCTTCAATCTAGTCGGAGCAATAGAAGAGCATCGTCCGCGAGACGGCGATAACGGTGACGAGTCATAGTTGGTTGCATCATGGCGCTCCAAGAAGGCTGCCGCGGCAAGGGCAAATCATGCAGCCGCGGCATGAAGTTTCAAATCTAACCGGCGGGAGCGAAAACCCGCAGACGATGACCATCGGGGTCGAGCGCCACGAACGTACGGCCGAAATCGAGGTCGGTGGGAGACTGCAGGATCGCAAGCCCCTTATCTCTCCAGGACATATGAGTGGCATCGACATCGGCGGGCGACTCCACTGTGAAGGCCACCTCACCAGCGCCTGGACTGGCAGCAGGCTGCGGCGTCACCGTTGCCGCCGACCACAGGCCCAGCATAACCTGATCGTTCAGCGGCAACATGGCGAAAGTCTCGGCCTGATCCGCAATGGGCTGGCCCAGAAGCCCGGAATAGAACCGGGCGCTCTCGACCGGCGATTTGACATAGAGGATGACGAAATTGAAAGACGGCATGTGAAGCTTTCCTTGGATTGCGGGAAGCCGGTTGCCGCCCGGCCACCGCCCTAGCCGCAGTCACTGTCAGGAGATGTCAGCAGCATTACTCAAACAGGCTCGACACACTCTCTTCGCGGCTGGTGCGGCCGATGGCTTCGCCCAGCAGCGAGGCGATCGGCATGGTGCGGATATTGCGGGCGATCTTGACGGCTTCAGTCGGCTGGATTGAGTCAGTGATCACCAGTTCCTTGAGCTTCGACGAGGTGATGCGCGAGACGGCGCCACCCGACAGCACGCCATGGGTGATGTAGGCCGTTACATCTTTCGCCCCCTCAACCAGCAGCGCCTCGGCGGCGTTCACCAGTGTGCCGCCCGAATCGACAATGTCGTCGATCAGGATGCAGGACTTGCCCTTCACGTCGCCGATGATGTTCATGACCTCCGACTCGCCCGCCCGCTCGCGGCGCTTGTCGACGATGGCCAGCGGCGTGCCGAGACGCTTGGCCAGTGCCCTGGCACGCACCACGCCACCGACATCGGGCGACACGACGACCGAATTGGCGATGTTCATATGCTGCTTGATGTCGCGCACCATAACGGGCCCGGCAAAGAGATTGTCCACCGGCACATCGAAGAAGCCCTGGATCTGGTCGGCATGGAGATCCATGGTCAAGACCCGGTCGGCCCCCGCCCGGGTGATGAGATTGGCCACCAGCTTGGCCGAAATGGGGGTACGCGAGCCCGACTTGCGGTCTTGCCGGGCGTAACCGAAATAGGGCATGACGGCGGTGATGCGCTTCGCCGAGGCACGTTTGAGGGCGTCCATTATGATCAACAGTTCCATCAAGTGGTCGTTGGTGGGAAAGCTCGTCGACTGCACCACGAACATGTCCTGGCCGCGCACGTTCTCCTGAATCTCGACAAAGATTTCCATGTCGTTGAAGCGCTTCACGACCGCCTTGGTCATCGGCATGTTGAGATAGGAGCAAATGGCTTCCGCCAGTGGCCGGTTACTGTTTCCTGCCACGATCTTCATCATGCCGCTAACCCCTGCAAAGCCCGGATGCGGGCGCTCTATAACAACCGCGTGACAGGAATCAAAGCGGCAATTGGGATCCTGTGGAGAATGCGCTTACTGGAAGCGGTTGACGATATCGAAGATGCCGCCCGCGGCGGCTTCGGCGACGGCGAAAGCGGCGGGTCCCCAGCCCTTGTCGAAGGAGCCGCGCGGCACGTCATTGGCCTGCTTCACATCGCCCAGCATCTTGCCGTCGGGGGATTGCACCTCCCAGCGCACCGAGACCTGTTCGCTTGATGTGCCCTTGGCGGAAATCCTGACCCGGCCGACGATCGTCAGGGCATCTGGCGCCCGCTTGCTGACAACCGGCCAACCGGCGGCTGACAGCGTCTTGCGCATCGCCGCCGTGAGTTCGGCGTCGCCGCCCCCAGGCGCACCCTTGACCGGCATGACGGCCACCGCCCGGATTTGCACCCCGCCCTGATCCGCGGACTTTTTTTCGGCCGGGGCTGCCGTTTCGGCCTCGGCCACCTCGGCGTTTTTCTTCGGCTCTGGAACGGGTTTCGTCTCGGCCATCTTGGCTTCGCCCGGCAGGGGCTCGGTATAGGCCGAAGCCAGCATCGGGTCTTCGGGCGGCGCCACCAGGTCGAGGCCGACGTATTCCATGCCCGGGCCATTCAGCGTCTCGAAATCGATCTCACGATGGGCGTCCGGGCTTGCCATGGCGAAATACTCCGCCGGCGGAACATAAAGTGCCGTGACCCGGGTGGCATAACCAAGTTCCGCTAGTTTGTGCGCCATCGTCTCGGTGGTGCGCCGGGCAATGCGCTCAAGCACAGCCGAAGTGACTGCCGACCAGAGGTCAGCGCCGGTTGCCAGGCCGGCATTGTCCTCGCCGTCGATGGTCTGGATCAGCACCCCTGCGGCATCGCGCAACTGCCACTGATAAACCACGCGTACACCGGTTTTCTCGGAAATACACTGGAACTGCCCATTGAGGCTGAAACTGCCGGACTGGAAATCGCCCTCGACGATGCCGATGTCGCGTTCGCCACCTGAAACAGCCATGGCTGCCTTGAGTTCCTTGAGCTTCGCAGGTGGTATCCCTTGAACCTCTTGCAGCATCACTGGCGGGACCGTCTTGCCCTTGGGCTCGCCCGTGCCGGAACCATTGAGGACTGAGCCGCCTGTACAAGAGCCAAGCAGAAGCACCAGCCCTGCCAAAAGCGCTCCAAGGCGGAGAGGCCGGAGAATCTCCAGCCAGGTCATGAAACCCGAATGCCGCATACTTACCGGACTATCATCTCCAGAGGGTGCTTCGATACCGCCTCGGGCACCTTATCCCCAATGATATAGGTACGGCCCAGGCAATAGGCAGCGCCAGCCTCCGAATTCATCAAAATCATGTGA
>JANPCS010000305.1:0-34711 GCA_031431065.1 Hyphomicrobiales bacterium
ATTTGAGTTTGTCGCCGTTCCCGCCTTTGTCAGCGGCGAGGCCCTGTCGGCCGTCAACCGGGACTTCCCCAAAATGGAGCGGGCCGGCAACTTCCCGCTCAACAAGCTGACATATGGGCCGCATTTCGCCGCTTTCGTCGAACAGTTGAAGGGCGACGCCTTTCGCCAGGCGGTGGAAGCGAAGTTCGGCATGCAACTCAAGGGCCTCAAGCATCTGATCACGGTGCGCGGCCTTGCCGAATTGTCCGACGGCAATATTCATACGGATGTGCCCTCCAAGGTGGTGACCGCGCTGATCTATCTCAACGAGACGTGGGACTCGAAGGGCGGCATGCTGCGGCTGCTGCGCAACGGCAAGGACCTTGAGGACTACATCGGCGAAGTGCCGCCGATCGGCGGCACACTGCTCATGTTCAAGCGCGCCGATAATTCATGGCACGGCCACAAGCCGTTCGAAGGGGCGCGCCGGACCATCCAGATCAACTGGATCGACGAGCGGGTGAATGACGCGGTTCACGGCCTCGGCAAGTTCGGTCGCCGCATCAAGAAGGCGCTCGGTCTGGTCGAATGACGGCGCAGGCCGGCAGTTTAACGTCGAAGCCTTTTCCTCAAATTGAAGGCGAGCAATTCGGCAATGCGCGCATGGCCCAGCGGCCTGCGTTCGGCGCGCTGGTGGATATCGAGATCGGGTTTGCCGTTGCCCTCGATGATGCAAGCACCATCGGCCAACATGGCCACATCCCAGCCGACGACGATGCGATGCGGGAAGGCCTCGTGGGCGCGGATGGCAAGGTCCACCACCTGCCGCCAATGCGGTAGCGAGCGGCCCGCGAACCTCGCGCCGCTTACCGGATGCGTGCCGCGCCAGCCGACATCGGGCCTGACACCGATGTCGGAGGCGATGGCAATGGTGCCGGTTGCCAGATCGACAGCCGTGGCCAGCCCACCCTGGTGGAAGTTATCGACCACCGAATTGCCGATGGCCATGCGGAAGGCGGCATTTACTGCTTCGGCTCGGCCGTGCTCGTTGCGGCAGGTGAGCAGCCTGACGGTGGCCAATGCGCCGTTGCTGATATCGTCCAATGCGGGGTGATTGGCCAGCCGAGGCTGCACCAGGAAATCATCCTGCAATGACTGCGCCTTGAGTTTGGCCAGCAGCTCATCACCGGACATGACGTCGCCGAAAGCGTTGCGGTAGCGATCGCCAGCGATGAAATCCCAGCGCTCCATGCGATGGCCGCCGCTGCCGGAGCGCGGCTTGATGAAGAGATCGGCATCGGGAAGCGCGGAGCTGCCACCTCTCAATGGTTGCTGCTTACCGCCCGAAAAGTGCATGAACACTGGAACGGCGCTGATGCCGCTTTCGTGGCAATGCTCGGCAAACCAGATCTTGTCGTCCAGGTGGTCGGCGCCGGCGGGTGGCTGCAGCAACGAATAGGCAGGACCAATCGTCTCGTGCGCGGTGAGATAGAGTCCCGCCCGGCTCCGACGATCCGGCAGATAAAGCTCGAACATGTAGTACCAGAAGGGAGCGATGGCATAACGCGCTGCCATCATTATCTGACCTTTCACCTGATCGCCGGTTGGAATACCGGTTCGGGCGGCGATGGCCTTGCCATTGCGGCGGGTGAAGACCAAGATCGCTACCGCCAGTGCAACAGGCCAGACGAGTGCTGCAATCACCGCCTTGAGGGGCCCTAGCGGCAGGCGCCAGTATGACCACGCATGGTAGCGGTGCAGATACTCCGCTGGCGGAAGATTGCCTGACGGCGGAGAGGCATGCGGCAATCGCCAGATGGCCATCGGGAGTCCCGCAACCAGATAAGCAAAGCTCTCGGCCCAGCGCAGCAAGGCTTTCCGGGCAACACCTCCGGCCTTGGTCAGGCGGCCGGCAATTCCTGTCGATGAGGGCTGGTGAACTGACATGGATGCGGATGTTTCGCCGCTCATAGCCCAAATAGCTGGCGGATGCGAGTGACCGAGCGCTCAAGCGCCTGTTGCGGCTCGCGCCGGAAAGAATTTGGTGCTTCGCCGAACCAACTCACCTGGCCCGTAGCGATCAATCGCCGGTGGACGATACGCAGGTCGCGCGAAAAGCGGACCGGCGCCACATTCATCAGCAGGCGGAACACTGTTGTATCGAGCGAGTGGCCGCGCCAATGAATGGGTGGCATGCGCCCTTGACGTCCGGCCTTGCCTTCTTCGGCGCGCATGGCCTGCGGCCCATGCTCGATATCATAGAGCCAGACCGGCTTCTCCGTGGCGCAGGCTTCAGCCAACATCGAAATCGAATCGGCTGTCACGACGATACGATCCGAGTGCCCAAGAAATCCGAGAAACGGATTGTCGGCCCGATCCTTTTCCCAACGATGGAAGTAGTGCGGGACGGCGATCGCGGCGGCCAATGCTTGTGTTGCCGGCGCTCCGGTGCGGGCGCTGGTGGTTACCAGAAGCGATCCTCCGAGTGACTTTGCCAAATCGCTTATCTCCGCTCCAAGCTGTGCAGCCGTCTCCGCCTTGAAGAGATAGGGGCCGCTCCTTCCGCCGGCAAGGAGTGCAATTCGCGGCTCCGGCAAATGCGCCAACCGCGACCGCCAGCGCGCGGCCTCGATTGCAATCTTCTGTGGCGTCACGCCATGGACTGGCAAGTCATTGCGCAGGGTATTGGCCGCTTCAGGCAGGCCATATTGCGGCGTGGTGATGACAAGATCGAATTTCGCGGGGTTCGCCCAGGGCGTGCCAATGAAGACCATGCGGAGTTTCGGATTTCCGTTTCTGCGGATCCAGAAGGCCACTGCCTCGGCGCCACGGCCAGCGCAGATGACGAGGTCAGGCCAGGGTGGTGTTATCGGGCTGGAAGCGCCGAGATCAACACCCACGAGCGTTGGCAATTTCAGAGTCCGCAAGCCTTCCTCGAACCTGCGGTAAACCAGGCGCTTGACCTCGAAGGGCCAGGCAAGGCCTTCGGCCAGAGCCAACAATTGCGTATTGTCGCCGGAGTGCGGGCTGGCCAACACCCAAAGCCTTGGAGCGGCGCTTTCCGGATTCAAATTGCCGTTCTGCTGCAACGAGTTAGGCCTTATGACGTTGAACCGCCCGGAAGCGGCGTTTGAACCTTGTGCGCGTACATGATACAGGGGCGGCAGATTAGCAATAGTTTCGGGGAGTCCCATGGCATCGACCCATGACAGTGCGGCAGTCCGGCCTCACATTTTCATCCAGACCAATTCCAAGCAGTCGATCGGCGCCATCGTGTCGGGTTATTCGATGAAGCGCAATTCGGCGCATGCGGCTGAGTTCGACGTCACTGTCATGCAGCAGGAAGATTATCCTTTCTTCGCCAGGCGCGAGGGCCAGAGCTACATGCGCCACGGCAGCAAGCGCGTGTGGCACGAAAACGACTTGCAGTCCTTCACGCTCACCCGCTTTCTGCCGCCGCAGCTGATGGTCTATCGGGGCCGCGCGCTGGTGGTCGATCCGGACGTATTCGCGGTCGGCGACGTTTGGGAACTGCTGACGCGCGACATGCAAGGCAAAGCCATCATGTGCCGTGGCTCAAAGTTCAAGAACGGCGCCTTTGCCTCAAGCGTCATGCTGCTCGATTGCGCCATGCTGAAGCACTGGGACGTCGAGCAGAGTTTCAGCGAGTTGTTCGAGGGCAAGCGCGATTATCACAACTGGATTTCCCTGCTGATGGAGGACCGCAACACCATCGGCACCTTTGAAGACGCGTGGAACGACTTCGACAAACTGACGCCCAGTACCAAGATGGTGCACAATACGCGGCGCCGCACCCAACCGTGGAAGACCGGCCTCAAGGTCGACTACACGCCCACCGAATTCGTGCCGGTGCTTGGCTGGTTCATGCGCATGCGCCGCAAGCTGTTCGGCGATCACGCGCTGCTGGGCCGCTATGCCCGCCATCCCGACAAGAATCAGGAGGCATTCTTCTTCGGCCTTCTGAAGGAGGCGCATCAGAAGGGCCTGGTTACCGACGCCCAGTTGAAACAGGCGATGGAGATGAACTTCATCCGCCATGATTCCCTCGAAGTCATGCATCGGGTGCCCGAATTGAAGCCGGTCCAGGCGGCGGCCTGAGTGCCGCTGCCCATGCCGGAGAACGGGGAGATCGCCACGCCGGAGCTGCGCGTGGCCCTGTTCACCGGCAACTATAATTATATCAAGGACGGTGTTGCGCTTACGCTCAACCGGCTCGTTGCTTATCTGTCGAAGCGCGGCGTGCCGGTGCTGATCTTTGCGCCGGTCGGAGAGAAGCCGGCCTTCGAGCCGGTTGGCGAGTTGGTGGCCTTGCCTTCAATGGCAATTCCGACACGCAAGGAATACCGCGTCGCGCTTGGCCTGCCCACCGCGGCGCGCCAGCGACTCGAAGCTTTCAGGCCGACCTTAATCCATATCGCCGTGCCGGATATCGCCGGCTACAAGGCGTTGAAACTCGCCGAGCAATGGGGCGTGCCGGTGGTCGCCTCATATCACACGCGCTACGATACTTACCTGCGCTTCTATGGCCTCGGCCTTCTGGAAAAACTCGGTCGGCGCTACTTGCGCTATTTCTACAACAAGGTCAGGCGCGTTTATCCGCCGTCGGAGTCAATGGCGCAGATCATCCGCGATGGAGACCAGTCGAGCAAGGTTGAGGTCTGGGCGCGCGGTGTCGATGCCGAGTTGTTCGCGCCGGAAAAACGCGACATGGCGTGGCGACGTTCGCTGGGCATTGCTGACGATGAAATTGCCGTCAGCTTTGTCGGCCGGCTGGTGAAGGAAAAGAATACCGCGCTTGTAGCACGGGTCTTGAACGCACTGGCATCGCAGGGGCTCCGTATCAAGCCGCTGATCGTCGGCGACGGGCCGGAAATGGCCGCGATGAAGTCCGGGCTTCCCACCGGCGTGTTTCCGGGATTCCTGCATGGCGAGGACCTTGCCCGCGCCTATGCCTCATCCGACATCTTCTTTTTTCCAAGCGAGAGCGAGACATTCGGTAATGTGACGCTCGAAGCCATGGCGAGCGGCGTTCCGGCGGTCAACGCTGTTGCGACGGGAAGCAACTCGCTGGTGATCGAAGGAGTGACCGGCCATCTGGTCAGCGCGCGCGACGAAGCAACGATGGCAACGCGGATCGCTGACTTGGCCCGGGACCGCAGCCAACGCCAACGCATGGGAGCGGCGGCCCGCGCGCGCGCATTGCATTACAGCTGGGATGCCGTCCTCTCCGGTCTTGTCGCCAGCTATATGCAGGTGCTGCGCGAGGCACAGGCGGAGAAGAATGGCCGCTAGTCCGCATGTGTGGATCTTGTGGCGTAGGCGCAAGGGCGATCTTGACCAGATGCAGAGGCTCGTCACCGCGCTGGGCTGGACGTATGAGATCAAGCGCCTGAATTTTCGCGGGCCGGATATACCGGCTCTCGCCCCCCTGCTCATTGCCGCCGATTCCGATCCTCTGACGCCGCCATGGCCCTCTGTGTTGATGTGCGCCGAAGCTTTGCCCAGCATCATCGCGCGGCGGTTGAAGCGGAAATCGGGTGGAGCGCTGAAAGCTGTCTGTATCGGCAGGCCGGCAGGTACGGCCGATGCCTTCGATCTGGTCATCACGACGCCGCAATACCGTATCCCCCCGGCCGCCAATGTCGTTGAACTGTCCTTGCCGTTGACTGCGCCGCCGGCCGCTGGTACCTCGCCGCCTTATCCGAGCGTGCCGCAACGCCCACTGGTTGCGGTGTTGGTGGGTGGCGCAAGCTTTCCGGACCGGCTGGATGGTAAGATCGCGGCGCAACTGATTGGCGATATCCGTCAATACACTGATCGGCTTGGCGGCACGATGGCAGTCGCCACCGGCCCACGCAGCGGCGCGGAAGTCAACCTGGCACTCGGGAAGTCTGTCGCGCTCCCGCATCGCCTGCATGTTTACGGGCAGGACCAAAACCAATACCGCGCACTTCTTGCCGCGGCGGACGAGATCATCGTCACCAGCGACAGTGTTTCCATGACGGCGGATGCGATGGAGGCCGGAAAACCAGTCTTCGTACATCCTTTGCCGCTGCAGAATGGACTGAAGTGGCGGGTCGTCGCGTGGCTGCACATCCATGCGGTGGAGAAACCTTCGGCGTTCCTGCTGCCGATCCGCTGGCTGCTGGATGCCGGTGTTTTCGAGATGCCGGCGGATCGGCGGAGATTGTTTTCGAAGCTTGCCGCCGAGCGGCGCCTCGCCTGGTTCGGCGGCGAAACGCCAGACCCGCAGCCTGGTGCGGATTTGCAGAACCTCAACATGGCGGCTGAAAGGCTTGGCGCCTTATCGCCCGTCATCCGGAGTGGCGCTGACTAGGAGTATCGCCGGTTCGCCAATCACCGGGACCTGCTTTGGCAATACCAGGTAGCTTGGCTTTCCGCCACAGCGCTCGCCTGCTCACCGCGGGCATTATCGGGCAGAAACTTCGCTCATGCCACGGTGCAGATTCCCGGCGCCCGCTCTCGGCTTCTGTCAGCAACTAAGTTGCCTCACTTGTTGACGTCCGCAGAAACCACAGGTAGTTTCGACACATGGTCAAGATCGATACACGTTGGAACGCTCCCGCATCGTCAACCCGCGAGGGGGTTCCATTCGATGCCGCCTTGCTTGACCGTCTCATGGAAGACGCGGGCATTGACGTTGTTATGGCATCGTCGCGCCACAACGTCCGCTATCTCCTGGGCGGCTACTCGTTCTTCTTTTTTGACCGCTTCGATGCGATCGGCCTCGGGCGCTATGTGCCGGCCGTTGTCTATTTCAAGGGCCGGCCGGAGCTCACGCTTTATGTCGGCAATGGCATGGAGTCTTTTGAGCAGGAGAATAACCGGCTTTGGGTGCCGCATGTTGCACTCACCAGCTGGACTGGCATGGACACCGCAAAGCTGGTGCGGGAGCATATCGCCAGGTCTGGCGTAAAAGTGCGCCGCATCGGCCTGGAATTCAGCTTTCTGCCATCGGATGTCGAGAAAGCATTGACGTCGGCGACAGAGAACGTGGAGTATCGCGAGGCACTCTTCGCGCTCGAACGGCTGCGGGCCCGCAAGACGCCAGCTGAGCTTGCCTTGTTGCGCAAGGCGTCTGAACTTGTCGTCGAATCGATTCTTGAGGTCATCGCAACTCATGGCCCGGGAACCACAACGCAGCAGCTGTTCGATGCGCTGCGCCGCGAAGAAGAAAAACGCGATCTGGCGTTTGAGTATTGTCTGGTCACCGCCGGAACGAGCCACAACCGGGCACCGTCCGGCAAGCGCTGGGAACAGGGCGGCATCATCACGCTCGATTCCGGTGGCAACTATGGCGGCTATATCGGAGACCTCTGCAGAATGGCCGTTCTGGGGGAGCCTGACGCGGAGCTGGTCGACTTGCTCGGCGGCATTGAGGACGTGCAGCAGGCGGCGCGCAAGCCAATCCGCGCGGGGGCGATTGGGCGCGAAGTCAATGAAGCGGGCCTGAAGGCAGTCGACAGACTTCCCAACAAGGACATCACCCATTTCGTCGCCCACGGCATGGGATTGATACCGCACGAGGCACCGCGCCTCACCAGCAGCGGACCGGTACCCTATCCGGGCGATGACGCCGAGAGGCCGCTTGAAGCCGGCATGGTCCTGTCGATCGAAACGACTTTGCCCCACCCGCACCGCGGCTACATCAAGATTGAAGACACCGTTACCGTCACAGAAGCCGGCTGGGAAGGTTTTGGAGATGGTGGCCGCGGCTGGAACCGCGGCGGCACCCGAATTTGAACTGACTTACAGCGAGAAGCCGCCGCCGACGGCCATGACCTGCCTCGTGACGTGCGGCGACGCATCGTGCTGATTTTATGGATCGACAGGATTCACAAACCGTTGCTTCAGTGATTTACTTGATATGGACGTGGAACATAATTCGAAGCCATTCGCGGGACTTATACCAAGTTTCGGAAGTATTGACCCTTCCTTCTCCCTGCCCCTCGTGGGGGCGAGAAAATGAAGGGGCATGCTGACCAACACGAAGAGTCATGACCGATGACATTTGGTTCCGTTTGAGCGCACTCAGTCGGTATCTTTCAATGATTTGCCGGATAAGTGCCTTGCTCCGAAGGCGGGGATCACAGGTTCGTATTCTGCCGGGTGGGCCAAGTGTTTCACTGCAGGATCCGGCGAAGTGGGCAACAGAGTGTGTCTGTCCATGGAACCGGCAGCAGGCCAAGATCCGGAAATTCTCATGGCACGAGAGTCAGTGTTCGCTTCTCGCGGGCCGAGCGGGCGGCCGTGTCGATAATGCGTTGTGCGGTGAGACAGAGCGCCGGATCGAGTGGGCCTGAGATAGCTTCGCCTTTCCTGATGCAACCCACAACATATTCGATGGCATTGCGACAGCCCACGGGCAACGGGTCGACAGGAATCGATTTTGGCTGCGGGTGAGCACGGGTCTGTATTGTCAGATGGGTCGCATAGTCGAGGCTGACGATGGTGCCTTCAGTGCCGACAAATGTGAAGCCACAAGCTGGCTGCGGTTGAAAGGTCCAAGGGTCGGTGAATGTGCCCCATCGCGTTTCCATTTTGGACAGTCCGGAGCCATAACGGCACACAGAGATCGAATGTTGATCGACTTCGATGCCGTGTGTCTGGTCGACAGTCGAGGTGACTTCAAGCGGCGCTTCGCCGTTGCGATACCAGGTGCCAAGTGTTGCGCCATAACCCAGATAGTCGAGCAAGCTACCGCCACCCGAGGCGCGCCTGTACCACCAGGAGTCTGGCTTTTGCCGCTCGACCTCTTCCGGCGAGACTTCAACCTTGCCGTCCAGGTGATAAAGCGGCCCGCGATTGCCGCCATAAGAGTGAAACTCAATCAACTTGCCGATCCTGCCCTCATCAATCCATCGCTTGGCCGTGACATGACTTTCAACCCATGCCAGCGGCCAGTTGATGGCGAGTAACTTGCCTGAGGATTTCGTCGCGGCAATCATGCGGCGCGCATCATCGACCGAGGCGGCGAAGGGTTTCTCCACTAAAATATGGGTACCGTATTCCGCCAGTCTCCCGGTGTAGATTGCGTGCTCGGCCGTTGCAGAACAAAGAATTGCAAGATCGGGCCTGGTTGCTTTCATGCAGGAATCGAAATCTGTGAAGACGCGATCTTCCGGAATTGAGAAGCCGGCAATGGCGCGCGCCATCCTGGAACGACTTTGATCGAAGATACCGGCGATTTCAGCTTCAGGGTGATCATGCACGAGGCGCAAGAGATCGCCCATATGCATGTGATCAAAACTGATGCCAACGATTCGCAGTCTCGCCACGGGTGCCTCCACGTCTAATTTTTATCGGTGAGCCGCGCATAGAGCGCTGTGACGGCCAGAATGATCAAACCAAATAAAATGCGCCGCCCGCCTTCCGGGAGCTGCAGCAGTGTCAGCATGGTGGCGAGCACGGTGAGGATCAAGGCACCCACAATGGTGCCGCCATATCCTCCGCGTCCGCCAAAGATTGACGTGCCGCCGACAACGGCTGCCGCAACAGACGGCAAATCCAATGGCAAGGCCAAAGACAAGGACGGCGTCTTGACGAGGCCCAAATAGAGGAGTCCGGTGAGTCCGGCCACTGCACCCGAGAGTGCGTAGAGTGCGAGATGAACTTGCCAGATCCGCACACCAGACAGGCGCGCAGCCGTTTCATTGGAGCCGACAGCATAAAGGAGCCGGCCGAAGCCTGTGCGCCGCTGGCCCCAGATCAGGAGCGCTGCAAAGGGTAAGAATAAAAACAATCCATTGGGCAGGCCAAAGGTACGGCCCGTGCCCAGCCAGATCAGAAAGGCTGGAATTTCCGTGCCCGTCGAAATTACATAGCGCTGATAGACGAGAAGACAGCCATTGCAGATCAAGCCCGTGCCCAGTGTCATGATCAAGGGGTGCACGCGACAGACGGCAACGCCGAAGCCATTGACGAGACCAGCCAGCAGCGCACATGAAAAGGCAGCCAGGATAGCCGCAGGCACGCCGATTTGCGGGGCCAAGGTTGCGGTTACAAAGGCGGTGATTGTCGCAACCGTTCCGGCGGAGAGATCGATGCCGCCGGTGAACATGGTCATGGTCTGGCAGGCCGCCAGCATGGCCAGTGGAATCGCAAATTTTATGGTATTGCCCAACCAGCGTTGATTGACGATGCCGGGTTGCATGATTTCCAGCAGAACAATCAACCCTGCCAAAAGCAGGATCAGCGGAAGCAAGGGGTTTTGGCCCATGATGCGGCCAAGCCTCGTCAGCGCGGTTGGGCTTTCAGCCACACTGCTCACGCTTTGCGCTCCTTCATCATCAAGACCGCGCCCAACATGACAACGACGACCATGATGGTGCCTTCGATGATGGCGGTGACGTTGGGGTCCACTGACATCAGCGTTAAATCCATGCGCACCAAGCGCAAGACGAAGACAGCGAGGATGGGTCCAAGCAGCCCGCCGCGCCCACCGCCCAGTACCACGCCTCCAAGCACAACAGCGGCAACACTGGCGAGCAAATAGGGGCCGGGAATGGGTTCGCCGATGCCGGTACTCATTGTCAAGGTAAGGCCACCAAGTGCTGCGAAAAGACCAGCCAGCGCATAGGCTGCGATACGGACCGGCCCTACCGGTACGCCAGAGCGAAATGCCGAGAGACCATCGCTGCCAATGGCATAAAGCATGACTCCCAGTTTTGAGCGGCGTACGGGCACCCATACAACAACCACGCAAACCAACAGAAAGATCGCCGCCTTGGGGATCCATCCAGTCAGCTGCGGCGGAATAACAGGCAGCGTGACGCCCCCGGCGATCAGCGCCCGCAACCAGGGCGCTGCCGCACCACCCGGTGCATTCAAGATGAGCAGTGCTACACCTTGCCAGACGAACAACATCGCTAACGTCACAACAATATCCGGCACACGCGTGATTACAATCAAAGCTCCGTTCGTGGCCCCCATCACCAGTCCGAGTGCCAGCACCAAGAGAACCACGAGAGCCGCTGCGCTATCACTTGCGCCTGCCATCATCGTGGCGGCTGTTACACCGGCAACCGCCATCATGGCGGCGATCGACAGATCGATGCCACCGGCAATCACCACAATTGCCATGCCGGCAGTGGCCAAGGCAAAAGGCAAAGCGGCACGGGCGAGAGAATCAAGCCCAGACACGCCAAAATCGGGTTGCAACAATTTGGTAGCGATCAAAAGCACCAGGAGAAGAGCAGCAAGGCCCAGAGTCCAACCGCTAAGGGCAAAGAGGCGCTTCATGCCGGCTCGGACTTCTTTTCGGTCAGGCCATAAGCGGCGCGCAGCAAGGCTGGTTCAGTTGCGTCAGCAGCGTCAATAACATCCACGGCACGGCCGTTGAAGACGACAAGGACACGGTCGCAGGCCAGTTGAATCTCCGCGAGTTCGGACGTGTAGTACAGGACAGCGGCACCTTGGGCTGCCAAGTCCTGCACCAGAGCATAGATCTGCCGCTTGGTGCGTATGTCAATGCCGCGCGTCGGATCAAACAGCAGCAAGGTTTGCACACCGCGCGCAATCCAGCGGGCGATGGTGACCTTCTGTTGGTTACCACCAGAAAGCCTTCGCACTTCACCTTGGATGCGCTTGTCAATTTCCAAGCGCTCAATGGCAGATATCACGCGGGCAGCTTCATCAGCCATGGCAATGGCTCCCCAATTGCGAAAGCGCGCCAGCTCCGGCAAGGCAATGTTTTCGCGCACCGAGCGTTGCATCAGCAAGGCCCGGCCGCGGTCGCCCGGAACCAGAGTCAGGCCTGCCGCGATGGCATCGGCGGGGTGATCGAATGTCATGGCGCGGCCATCGATCTCAAGAGTACCGGCACTTGCTCTCCGGTTGCCCGCCAGCACATCGAAGAGCTCGTCCTGGCCCTGGCCTTCAAGAGCGACAACGCCCAGCACCTCTCCCTTGCGAAGATCGAGCGAAAC
The DNA here is from genome assembly GCA_031431065.1 of Hyphomicrobiales bacterium. Lineage (GTDB taxonomy): Bacteria > Pseudomonadota > Alphaproteobacteria > Rhizobiales > Aestuariivirgaceae > Aestuariivirga. Next base: position 11,949 of record JANPCS010000305.1, read on the forward strand.
ATCGGTCAGGCGCGTTGCGGTCCTTAGATTGCGCACGCGAAGCCGTGGCACTTCATTTTTGTTCAGAAAAATTTTCGTGTTGTGCTTGGCGGCCGGCACTTTGCCGATCGTATCGCCCAACATCAATTCAACCACGCGTTCTTCAATGCCGGGCTCAATGTCAACATCGCCTACGGTAGCACCATCGCGAAGCACAGTGGCACGATCGCAAATCTCCGCAATCTCAGTGAAGCGATGGGAGATATAAACTACGGCACGGCCGTCATCAGCCTGCTGCCTGACAACTTTCAGCACCCGCTTGACCAAGTCGGTGGGCAGGGCGGCTGTCATTTCATCGAGCAGCAACACATCAGGGTCACTGGCCAAGGCTCTTGCCAGATCGACAATGCGCAAGGTGGCGAGCGGCAGACGCCCGGCCACGTCATCGAGACGCAAATCGGCGAATCCAAGCTCGCGCATCCAGTGCCGGAACTTGTCAACAGGCGTGTTGCCCAAGCGCAGATTGTCAGCCACATGCAAGTCGGGAATGAGCGATGGCTCTTGATAGACCGGCACCAGTCCGGACCTCCGCGCTTCCGCCGGCGATGCAACGCGCGTGTCCCGGCCATGTATTTTCACATGACCCGTGTCAGGCTTGAGTGCGCCTGTGAGAATTTTGACGAAAGTGGACTTGCCCGCCCCATTGGCGCCCATCAAGGCCACGATCTCACCGCGTCCGACACGCAGAGACGCATCGCGCAGGGCGATGACGGCACCGAACTGTTTGGAAACGCCTGTGGCGTCCAAGACCGGTGTTTGAGTGTCGGCTTCAGTCATCGCATTCAGATTGCTTTCATGGAACAATAGAAAATGGAACAATAGAAAATGGCCCCCGGCACCAACGACTGGTACCGGGGGCCAAGGTTGATCGCTTATTCACCTGGGCCTTTGCAGGCGATGATTTGATCCATGGAGTAATTCGTCCAGCCGGGGATGGAGACACTGACAGGCCATTCCGGGCTGAGATTCGGATTTTGGCCCGCAGCAATCAAGGCTCTGCCAGCTTCAGTGGTATTGTCCCAGACAACGGGATCGACGAGCACGGTCTGCGCGGCTGGCTTCTTGCCATCCAGAATCTGGATCGCCAGCGCAACGCCTGCACCACCCACGGAACCTGGATTGGTGACTGCCGCACCCTTCAAACCTTCAACTTTGGCGAGTTGCGCCACGAATCCCGCGTTGTCAGCACCGACGATCGGCACCAGCGGCGTGCTGGATTCGGTGAAGGCATCGACAATCACGTTGTCAATGCCGGAGGTCCATACGCCGTCAAACTTCGCGCCGGACGCAATAATGTCGTTGATCTGCTGCTTGCCTTGGTCTTGCTGCCAGCCAGTGAAGACTTCTTTCAACACCGCGATGCCGGGGAATTCGGCCATGGCGCGCTTGAAGCCTTTGTCACGATCATTATCGGCACCCGCGCCAGCGGCACCGCGCATATAAATTACAGCGCCTTTGCCGCCGAGCTGTTCAAACAACCACTTGGCACCGAGGTAAGCATATTGCTCTTGGTTGTTGGAGAGGATGTAGGCGGACGGTTCGGTAACAGCTTGGTCAACAGCAACAACGACGATGCCCTTGTCTGTCGCTTCCTTGATCGCCGCATTGATGCCCTCTGCGTTGGCAGGGTTCACGACGATGGCGTTCACACCGGCCTGAATCAGGTTGCGGATGTCTTCAAGCTGACCTGCTGCGTCGGTGTTACGATGGGCAATGTTCAGTGAGGCGACCTTGCCTGATGCCAATGCCTCCGCCTTCATGGCGCACACCATTTCCTCGCGCCAGCCGTTGCCCTGCACGGTGTTTGAAATGCCGATCTTGTAGCCATCGGCATGGGCCATCCCCGAAAGACCGGCCGCCAGGACTACGGCAACCGATCCCAACAGTAATTTCTTCATATTCTATACTCCCATTTGGTTTGGTCTTTTCTTGACATGGCGCTTTACTTTACGAAGGGGCGCAAGATATCCCGCGCCAACAGGAATCCCCTTTTGACCTTGTCGTTCGTTCCTTCAAACGTACGGTCCTCGTGTTCGATAATCACTGGCCCATCATAGCCAGCGCGGTAGAGTCCAGCGAAAATTCCGGCCCAGTCGATGTCTCCCAGACCCGGCATTCGCGGCACCTGCCAGCCGATGCCGGCGGACATAACACCGTTCTCATAAAGCCCGTCATGATCAATCATCAGATCTTTGGCGTGGACATGCACCATGCGAGAACCGAACTCTCCGATGAAGCGGGCATTGTCGATCATCTGCCAGACGAGGTGGCTGGGGTCATAATTCATGCCTACGTCTTTGCCCCAAGTTTCAAATATGCGCCGCCAGATTTTGGGTGAGTATGCGATGTTGTGACCGCCCGGCCATTCGTCCTTCGAGAAGATCATTGGGCAGTTTTCAAAGGCAAGGATCACGCCATGGTCGCCCGCATGTTTGACGATTCCTGAGAAAATCCGCGTGGCGCGCTCCCAATTCTGATCGACTGTCAGCGTGCGGTCGCCTCCCAGAAACGTGTTCACCACGGGCACGTTCATCAGGCCCGCTGCCACAATCACTTTCCTCAGGTGGCCGATCACGCGCTCACGATGATCCGTTTCGGCGTGAAGCGGATTGGGATAATAGCCCAAGCCCGAAATGCTGATGCCCTTCTCCTTGAGAGCATTAATTGTTTCGCTTGCCCGCGATTTGGTCATACCATCAACATCTATATGCGAAGTTCCGGCATAGCGACGAGCCTCTCCGCCCGTGGCCGGCCAGCAGGCGATCTCCAGCGCGTCGAAACCTTCGGATGCTGCCCACGTGGCAACATCCAACAGCTTGCTATCGGGGAAAGGTGCGGTGAGTATGCCGAGTTTCATTGCGTCCTCCGCCAATCCTAAACGCTGCTCAGTTTGGTCCAAGTTCCGGACTTGGCGCTTTTCAACACAGCATCGCAAAATTGCATCTCATAATGGCCATCGTCAAATGTGGCATAGGTGGACGCCGATTGGCGTTTGCCTTTTGCCACATCGCCATAAACTTGACGGAAGAAAGCGAAGAAGCTGTCGGCATAGCCTTCGGCATGGCCGCCGGGCAGGCTTGCGGCTGATCCGCCCATCGGGTTCATCAAATCTGGATCACGCTGCAGAATTTGGTTAGGCTGATTTCGCCTGCCAATCCACAATTGCTCGGGGTTTTCCATGTGCCATGCGGCGCTGATTTCAGAGCCTGTAATGTCCCAATGCAAGGCGCATTTCTTGCCGAAGCTGAGTTGGCTCGTGGACATGACACCGCGTGCACCATTGGGATAGCGCAGCAAGATGGTTGAAACATCATCGGTCAGAATTTTGCGCTTTTCGGTTTTCTGACCGCTGGTCTTGGCGAAGGTTTCAACCGGGCCAATGGGTTTTTCGCGCTCCGCGATAAAAGTCGAAAGCTCCGCCATCACTTCAGTGGCGCGAAGGTTGGTGATGAAACTCGTGAGGTCCAGCCAATGGGTGCCGATATCACCCACGGAGCGGAGCTCGCCGCCCTCTTCCGCTTCCAAGCGCCAATTCCAATCGGTGGGCCGAGCCAGCCAATCCTGATGGAAGTATCCGCAGATCAACCGCACGTCGCCAAACTCGCCATTGATCACCATGCCGCGGGCCTGATGGTTTAATGGATAGAAGCGCACCTCATAGCACACGGCGGCGACGAGCCCCGTTGCATTGGCCATTTCAAGCATTTCGGCCGATTGCGCAGATGTCATGGCCAGTGGTTTTTCGCAGACCACATGGCGGCCGGCAGCAAGAATCTGCTTCACCTGAGGATAGTGTGCCTTATTGGGCGACGTTACGTGCACGACCTGCACCTTCGGGTCAGCCAACAATTGCTCGAGTGTGTCATAAGATTTGGCAATCCCAAGGGCTGACGCTCTCTCAGCACCGCGCGCGGGACTTGATCCCAAAACGCCGGCGACCTCGATTCCCAAGCGACGCAACGCACCAATATGCACTGCTCCAATGAACCCTGTTCCAATGACAGCCGCACCCATCATGAGACTGAATATCCTCCATCAATTGCAAGGCAGGTGCCCGTCATGAAGCCGGCACCCTCGGACGCCAGAAACAAGACGGGTGCTGCAATATCCACGGGCTGCCCCCAGCGGCCCATGGGGGTGCGCAAATTGACCGCCACCACATGGTTTGGATCGGTGCGGCTCTTTGCCGACTGCTCGGTGATGATGAAACCAGGCGCCACGGCATTCACCCGGATGCCATCTGCTGCCCATGCAATCGCCAGAGACTTGGTCAGTTGCGCAACGGCGGCCTTGCTGGCGCCATAAGCCGGATTTCGCGGGCTGCCAAACTGCGCATACATCGAGGCGATATTGATCAGGACTCCCTTGCTTGCCATGAGTTGCGAATGGAAGGCTTCTGCCGTTCGAAAGGTTCCGTGCAGGTTGACATCGACAACATGCTCAAAAAAGGCCGGTGCCATTTCCTCGCCGCGTGACGTGATTGCGGCGCAATTCACTAAAATGTCCAGCTGTTCCGTCGCTGCCGAAAGCCCACGCACGGCTTCGAGTTTGGTGACATCCAGCTGGGTATAGACAAAGCGTTCCCTGTCTTCCGGGGCAGGCTCCGGCTCTGCACCCGTGATGGCAACGGTTGCCCCAGCATCCTGGAATGCACGCGCAATGGCGGCACCAATTCCAGCCTTACTTGCGCCGACAACAAGCACGTGGGATCCGGAAAAATCATATCTCAGAGATCTGCTCAAGACACCCTCCGCAAACGATCTTTCGCCAGATATGAATGAGTTTCAAGCTTCATTTGCCGAGACCTTTGAGAAACTCATCATGCTCGCAAGGTTCCGATAGTCCTTGGCATGGGGCGGGATACGAGTTCATTGCAAAACATGGCACCTTGGCGGGAACCCGATCGGCGGCGCTCAGGATCCCACCGCTCGGTGCAATTGTAACAACGGATTGACAAGCTGAACCCCATCATCGAGGTGGAACTCATCAATGGGTATTCACAACTGATGCAAGCCGCAACCAGACATGTTTGCATCAGTCAATCAAAAATCGAGAGGGCTCTCAGACCGGCCAGTGTTGCCTCGGCATTCGCCGTCCCTGTCAGCGATGGCTCGGGACAGCGCAGAGTCAAGGTTCTTCCATGTTATTGCGCTTTGCCCAGTCGATCGGATAGAGCGCATAGAAGTATTCGCAGCGCCGGCCGGTCATATCGTAATCGAGGGTGACGCCCTCCGGCAGCCAGACGATATCACCCGGATGGCATTCCAGCTCGCCGCCGCCGGTGCGAACGATCATCGAGCCGGCATGAATGAAAAGAACCTCATCGTAGAGGGTAGTCCAGTTGATGCAGACATCTTCGCCGATTTCCATTCCGGCGCCAAAATGTTTGCTGAAACTGGCGGTGATGGTCCGGGCGGTTTGCGTGACGCCGGATGCCGTCTTGCAATCCTTGAAGGGGAGTTCGGCGCGTTTGAAAAGTCTGGCTTCCGGCATGATCATCTCCTCGGGCTGATGACAGTCGATGTGGTGATGCCGCCCGGCGCCATGGCAGCAAGCGCCCGGACGATAGGGCCGGGCGAACGGTTGTCCTGCTCAAGCCGGTCTTTGCGGCGGATGGCCTGGCGCACCAGGTGGGCACCAACGTAACGGATTGGCTCGGGCGGCAACCAGCGCTCTGGCGGCCGCACCAGTCCGCAGGCTGACCATTCATCCACATTGCCAAGCGCCAGGCTCGCTAGAATCTTGGCGGCGACGGGTGTCGATGCCACGCCATTGCCGGAGAACCCATAGCCGTAGAAGATATGTGGCGCACCCGGCAAAGGGCCGAACAGCGGCAGGCCGCTGCGCGTGCGGTCAATCGGGCCACACCAACTATCGACGTAGGGCAGATCAGCTAAGCCTGGAAAGCCGCGGGCGACACTGGCCCTGATATCGGCTTCGCGGATCGAGCGGCCCTCGAAACGGTTGTTGCCCAAGCCGCCAAAACCGATGATGCCGCCACTAATGCCGGGTTGAAAGCGATGATCGGCCGTTGTCCTGAAGCCGGTCACAAAGGTCTGGCTGTCGCCCATCAAAGGCCGCCGCATATAGCCCGCCTTCGCCAGGAGATCGGGTACGGGTTCGGTCACCGCATCGTCACTGGCAATCACCAGGATCGACGAACGGAGTTCGGGGATTGCTGCCGACCAGGCGTTGAGCGTCAGGATGCAGACGGGCGCCCGCATCGATCCGGTTGCGGTGTGAACCACGGCCGGGCGCTGCCGGTCGAGCTTCGCCATCCGGGAGTTCTCGAAAATGCGGATGCCTCTGGCAAGAGCGACGCGCCGGAGGCCGCGCACGAGCTTGCCGGGATGCAGCGTTGCGGCGGTTGGATCGTAGATGCCGGCCAGAAAGCGATCCGTGCCGCAGAGATCCTTGATCTCGCCGGCCGTCAACCGCTTGAACGGCCGCTGGTCGCTTCGTGCCAAGTCGTCCAGGATGCCCTTCCATGAACCGACGTGCCTGGGGCAAGTCGCGCCCCACACCCAGCCATCGAGGCGGAACTCGGCATCGATGCTGTTGGCTTTGCAGAATTGCTCGATGTTGGCTGCCGATCTGCCGAAAGCCTGGCCGAGGAATATTGCCTCCGCTTCACCACAAAAGGCCTTGAGCGCCGCAAACTTGGCCCATTGCGACAGCACCATGCCGGAGTTCCGGCCGGAGGCACCAGCGCCGCAGATGTCAGCCTCGATAATGGCGATGTCGCAAGCCGGTTCGCGCTCCTTCAGTTCGAGCGCCGCCCACAAGCCGGCCAAGCCGCCACCGACGATGCAGATATCGGCGCTGTGATGTCCTTCAAGTGCAGGCGCATCCGTTTCACCGGGCGCAATGGCCTGGCGCAGCCAGACGCAACGGCCCTCAGTTCGTGTCGGCGTGGTCATCGAGATGCTCTCTTGCCCTTGCGGCCATCGCATCGGGAAGCGGGAGCGAGACGCGCTTGTCGATGTCGAAATGGACGGTGACGTGTTCGCTTGAGGCGCGCAGTTCGCCGTCCTCGACATCGGCCAGTTCATGCCGGAAGCTCAGGGACGAACGCCCGACGCGGGTCATGGCCGTGGTGATGAGCAGGAGATCGCCCGAGAGAATTTCCCGCCGGTATTCGATCGTCTGCCGGGCATCGACCCAGCCGCGCTGGCCTTGTTTCAACATCCGGGGCCCGCCCATGCGCGCCAGAAAGTGAAATGTCGCGCCATCGAACAGCGCGCAATAGTGCTGGGTGTTCATGTGTCCCATCGAATCGCAGAGCCAGGGATAGGCGACGCCACGAAATGTCTCGAGCCGTTTCGAAGCGTTCATCTGGCCTTGATCCTCCCTTGATCAGAAAGCGACGCGATCGCCGCCTTTGAGATTGAGCATGCGGCGGGCATCCTCTGGGCTGGCGATGTCGAGCGACAGTTCGCCGAGGATGCGGCGAATTTTCGAGACCTGCTCGGCGTTGCTCTTGGCCAGGACCCCGGCGCCAAGATAGATGCTGTCTTCGAGGCCGACCCGCACGTTGCCGCCCATCGTAGCGCCGATAGTGATCATGTTCATCTGATGCCGGCCGGCGGCCAGACTTGACCACTGATAGTCGGCGCCGAACAGCCGGTCGGCGGTGCGGCGCATGTGCATCAAGTCTTCGGGATGTGCGCCGATGCCGCCCATGACGCCGAAAATCGTCTGGACGAAGAGCGGCGGTTCCAGCAGTTTGCGGTCGAGGTAGTAAGCAAGCGTATAGAGATGGCCGACGTCGTAGCACTCGCACTCAAAGCGCGTGCCGCAGCCCTTGCCGAGACGCTCGATAAAGGATTCGATCTGCCCAAAAGTGTTCGACACGATGGTGTCGCGAGTCTTGTCGATATAGGGTTTTTCCCAATCGAACTTCCAGTCCTTGATCTTGGCACCCGCATGAAAGATGCCGAAGTTCATCGATCCCATGTTCAGCGAGCAGAGTTCCGGCTGGGCGCGGAGAGGTGCTGCGAGGCGGTCCTCGATGCTCATACCGAGAGAACCGCCGGTGGTGATGTTGATGACGGCATCGCAGTTTTGCTTGATGCGCGGCAAGAACTGCATGAACACCGCCGGATCGGGCGTGGGGCGGCCAGTTTCGGGATCTCGCGCGTGTAAATGAATAACCGAGGCACCGGCTTCGGCGGCGGCAATCGACTCGGCGGCGATTTCATCCGGTGTGATCGGTAGATAGGGTGTCATGCTGGGCGTGTGGACCGATCCAGTGACTGCGCAGGTAATGATGACTTTTCTGCTTTTTTGACCAGGCGCTGGACCTGTTGCGTTGGTCATGGTGGACTCCCACTTCGCTTATGTTTGACAAGCCATTTCCGATGAGACTAACATCACATAGCTTGTGATCACAAGTGAATAGCGTTCGGTGGCTTTTAACGGTGGCGAAGGGATGGCCTCTTCGCGAACCCAATACGGGAGGTTTGAATGAAGGTGTTATTCGACTTGAAATCGCTGCTCATCGGTGCGGGAATTGCCATGCTGACGGCGGGAACTGCGATCGCTCAGGAGCAAGTGGTGGTGGTCGGCTGGGGTGGGGTTTGGCAGGACGCCTATCGCAAGGCGCTGTTCGAACCATTCATGAAAGAGACCGGCATCAAGGTTATTGAAGAAGAGTTCGGCGGCGAGTATGCGAAGATCACCAGTCAGGTCGAAGCCGGCAAGATTGTCTGGGATCTGGCGCCGTTCGAAAGTCCGCAAATGATTCAAGGCTGCGACGAGGGCATTTTCGAAAAGCTCGACTGGGCAGCGCTTGGCGGGCGCGACAAGCAGATCGACTATGCGGCGCATGATTGCGGCATCGCATCCGACATCTGGGCAACGGTGATGGCTTACGATGGCGACAAGATCAAGGACGGGCCGAAGAGCTGGGCCGAGTTCTGGGATGTCGCCAAGTGGCCGGGCAAGCGTGGCGCCTACAAGGACGCGCGCATCATGATCGAGGTAGCCCTGATGGCCGACGGCGTGAAGAAGGAAGACATCTATACTGTGCTGCGGTCACCCGAAGGCTTTGACCGGGCCTTCAAGAAGCTCGATGAGTTGAAGGCCCACATCATCTGGTCGGAAAGTGCGGCTGACGGCATGCAGAGGCTATTGGCGGGCGACGTGGCGATGACCGTCAACTTCAATGCCCGCGTTACCGGAGCGGCCAAGGAAAACAAGCGCAACCTGGTGATCGGCTGGAGTTCGGGCTTCTGGGTCGGCACCGACTATTGGGTGAAGATCGCCAAGGGGCCAAATCCCGCAGCCGCGCAGAAGCTTCTTGCTTTTTATGCCAAGCCTGAGACGCAAGCCGAATTGGTGAAACATCTCACCTATGGCGTTCCGACACTTGCGGCCTATGATCTGATGCCGCAGGAAACCAGGGATGCCTTGCCGACGTCACCCGATAAAGCGGAGATGGCATCGGTTTACAGTGACGACTTCTGGGTCGAGGTGCAGTCCAAGGCGACGGAACGTTTCAACACCTGGGCATCGCAGTAAACAACTGCAGCGCGGCGGACCAGCATCAGCGATTGTCCGCCGCGCCTGCCCTATTCAAATGAGATGGAGCGCCCATGATACCAACCTCCCTGGCCAGCGCCTTCAGAAACCAGGACTTGTCAGCGGTGCTTGCGGATGCGGAGGTTCGCTACATCGCCGCCAACCCCGGGAGCGCCAAGCTGAACAGCGAAGCGCACCAGCACTTGCCGGGCGGCAACACCCGCACCACAGTGCACTTTTCACCCTTTCCACTTTACATCGCGAGCGGCAAGGGCAGCCAGCTGACGGACGTGGACGGCCATCGCTACTCCGATTTTGTCAACGAATACACAGCCGGTGTGTTTGGCCACTCCAACCGGCTCATCGCAGAAACGGTCACAGCGACGATCGCACACGGATTGAACTTTGGCGCGCCGACGGAGCACGAAGTGAAGCTGTCGGCGGAGCTGCGGCGGCGCTTTCCGGCGATGGAACTTCTGCGCTTCTGCAATTCGGGCACCGAGGCAAATCTCTTGGCCATGGCTACGGCTCGCGCCGTGACGGGCAAGGATGCGATCCTGATTTTCAATGGCGCCTATCACGGCAGCATCTTCTATTTCAGCCACGGTGCCTCGCCGCTCAACATGCCGTTTCCGGTGGTGACCTCCACTTATAACGACCCTGAAAAAGCCAGCGCCGATATCGCCAGGCATGCCGGCAAACTTGCGGCCGTTATTGTCGAGCCGATGCAGGGAGGGGCCGGCGCTCTGCCAGCGACACATGAGTTCATCACCGCAATCCGTCAGGCGAGCGAGCGGCTTGGCGTCTTGCTGATCATGGACGAAGTGATGACATCGCGAACGCATTTCGGCGGCATGCAGGCGTATTTCGGGGTGACGCCCGATCTGGTGACGCTTGGCAAATACATTGCCGGCGGCCTTACCATTGGCGCGTTCGGCGGGCGTGCCGATGTGATGCGGCGGTTCGATCCATCAAAGCCAGGCGCCTTCCCGCATGGCGGAACCTTCAACAACAATGTCATTGCCATGGCGGCGGGCCACGTGGCGATGACGCGAATACTCACCCGCGAGGCGGCAGACCGGATGAATGGCCTGGGTGACCAGTTGCGTACCAGGTTGAACGGCCTTGCCGAGAAGCACGGCTTGCCGATGGTGGCGACAGGATTCGGATCGATATTCGGGATCCATTTTCATCAGGGCGCGCTTCGCAACATCGACGATCTCGACGCGGGCGAGGCCGGGCGCGAGACCGGGGTTGCCGATCTCAAGAAGCTCTATCACCTCGATATGATCGAGAACGGCATCTACATCTCGCGCCGCGTGCTGGGCAATCTCTCGCTGGAAACCAGCGAGGCGGAATGCGGCAAGCTGGTGGCGGCGGTCGAGGATTTTCTGGTGAGCCGGAAAGGCCTTTTCCAGTCTGTCTTCAATCGATGATGGTGCTACAAGGCTGCGCTGATGATCCTTGCAGCGTCTTCGATGTCGCCGGCAATCGCCGCGCGCACTTCGGTTGGTTTGCCGGCCTTCATCGCCTCCAAGGCGCGGTGGTGGTGAACATAGACAGCGGAAGCCTTGCGCGCGAATACCCGCTGCTGGAGATGCAGCAGCGGGCCTGCCTGCAACCACAACGATTCGATCATCTTGACAAGCGTCGGCATGTTGGAGGCCTGATAGAGGGTGAAATGGAACTCGCGGTTCCAGGCCAGAATTTCGGAGTGGCTGCCGGCTGGTTTCGATTCCATCAACTTGGTCATGCGTGCCATATAGTCAATCATGGCCGGCGTCGATTGGCGAGCCCCCTCCTCGGCTGCCAGGCCCTCAAGCGACACGCGGATGCGGGTAATCTCGTTGAAGCGCTCGCGATCGACGACCGGCAGGGCGACACTGCGGTTGGGCAGCAACATCAATACATGTTCGGCCACCAGGCGGCGCAGCGCCTCGCGCACCGGCATGACGCTGATTCCGAAGGATCCGGCAAGCGAGCGGATGGTCATCGTGGAGCCCGGTGCAATCTTGCCGGACATCAGTGCCTGCTTCAATTGCTCGTAGACTTCTTCGTTCAAGGTGCTGCGGTTGAGCTTCGGAACGTCAAACGCGGTTTCGGCGTCATCGGGCGCAAGTTGAGAATCTCGCGAAAAAGCTGCCATATGTACAGGATGTCCCATTCTCGATTTCGGCTCTTGGAATCGTGCGCTTTGTAATGAGTGATCACAAAAAACGCAAATGCTATCGGTGAAAGACAGTGTGGAACCGGAGAGCCGGCGGGCGGGTGCGAAAGCCTCGAGCGCCATCCGTGCCGCGGTCCGCCGGGCCCGCAACTACAACATCATGCGCAGTTCGGTTCTGGTACTTCCGCTGCTGGCGCTGCTGGTCTTCGCGTTCGTTGTACCAATCCTGACGTTCATGTACCGGGCCTTCGATAACGGCCTGCTGCACCGGTCGTTTCCACAGACCAACGCTGCGCTCGAATCCTGGTCCCCGCCCGCCGGCATTCCCGAAAGTGCCTATGCGGCGCTGGCAGCGGATCTCAAGGCCATTCCCAATTCCAACGAGGTGGCGGTCATCGCCCGAAATCTCAACAATTTCGAGGACGGCTTTCGCAGCCTGATCATGAAGACCGCAAACCGGCTACCGCGAGCCGAGCCGGCATCCTGGAGGGACAGTCTCATCGGCATCGACAAACGCTGGCAAGATCATGAGCGCTGGGCAGTGCTGAAATACCAGACCGGGGCACTCACCTCGGCATTCATTCTTGCCGCCGTCGATCTTAGGCAGGACAGCGATGGACAGATCGTACGGCAGCCACCCGAACGCCGCCTCTATGTGCCCTTGCTGCTCCGCACGTTTGAAATCAGTCTGACGGTTGCCATCATTTGCCTCTTGCTTGGTTATCCGACGGCCTATGTGCTCACCCGCCTGCCGCCATTCGTGGCGGGGCTGCTGATGATTGCCGTGCTGCTGCCGTTCTGGACGTCGCTTCTGGTGCGCACCACCGCATGGATCATAATCTTGCAGGGGACTGGCCCGCTCAACGGCGTATTGCAGGTGCTGGGGATCATAGAGCAACCACTGGAGTTGATCTTCAACCGTTTCGGAACCCTGCTGGCCATGTCGCATGTGCTTCTTCCCTACATGATCCTGCCGCTCTACAGCGTGATGATGTCAATTCCGGAAAGCCACATGCAGGCGGCGCATTCATTGGGGGCGAACCAGCGAACGGCATTCTTGCGGGTGTTTCTGCCGCAGACCTGGCCTGGTGCTGCCGCCGGGCTCATCTTTGTTTTTATTTTGGCGCTTGGTTACTACATCACCCCGGCGTTGGTTGGCGGCCCGCGCGACCAGATGATCAGCTACATGATCACCTACCATGTCAACGAAGTGGTCAACTGGGGCATGGCCTCGGCGCTCGGCCTGATGTTGCTTATCACGACAATCATCCTGCTTGCGGCTTTCGGCAGGCTGGTGAAGCTGCGGCAATTCGCGAGGTAGCGCTGTGGGCCTGCCGCATCATGCATCGGCCGAGGATCGCTTCTGGTACTTCCTATCGCGCGGCATCTGCTTTTCGGTGTTGATGTTCCTGGTTCTGCCGGTTCTCGTCATCGTCCCGATGTCGTTCACGGCGGGCAATCTTCTGGTGTTTCCACTGCCCGGCCTGTCGTTCAAATGGTATCAGGGCCTGGTCATCGGCGATCAGTGGATCGATGCGGCGAAGAACAGCCTGCTCATCGGACTGGCGGCGACCGTGCTGGCGATGGTTTTCGGCACGCTTGCGGCAACTGGCTTGGCGCGCATGAACTTCGCGCTGAAACCCATTCTCATTGGATTCATCCTGTCGCCGATGCTGATCCCGATCGTCATCACGGCGGTCGGAATGTATTTTCACTTTGCCGATATCGGCCTCAGCGGCACCTATGCCGGGCTGATCCTTGCACATACCGTGCTGGCCGTCCCCTTCGTTGTCATCACCGTGATGGCGTCGCTCGAGGGCTTCGACACCAACCTGTTGCGGGCTGGTGCCACATTGGGTGCGCCGCCGCTGACGGTTTTCCGCCGCATCACCCTGCCGATCATTTTTCCGGGCATTGCTTCTGGCGGGCTTTTTGCCTTCATCACTTCCTTTGACGAAATCGTCGTGACGCTGTTTTTGGCGGCACCAACGCAACGAACCTTGCCGCGGCAAATTCTCAGTGGCGTCAGGGAATATGTCAGTCCGGGAATAGCAGCGGTGGCAACGTTGCTGATCATCCTGTCGGCACTGATGTTGCTGAGCGTGCAATTGCTGCAGCGGCGCGGCCGGCGGCTGGCTGAATTCGGTCGAGGAAGCACTGCCGATCCACGTGGCGGCACGTGATCTCACCACGTAGCCCTTTGCCCTACTCTTCGGTGACATGAAGGATGTCGATTCCGGCCTGAACAAACGCCCATTTCTTGGTGGGACGCATCATTTCCACCCGAAGCTCTGCGTGCCGGTCCTCTGCGAGGGCGAGCATCGCATGGTGATGCGCCTTTCGCGGGCCCGACATGGGCGCAGCAGAGGGGATTGAATTCCCCTCCGCGCCGGATCCCGGAGCGGAAGGGGCGAACAAGGCATCGCCAAAACATGGGAAAGCCATGATGGCGGCACGCCTATTCGCTAAATTCCTCGCTGCCGGTGAATTCGAGTACGGCGCGCAGGCTGATCATATGGTTATCTTCACCCTCATTTCTATGGGCAAACGTGTAGGCCGCACCAATCTCTCAGCTGGCGCGGGGGAAGGACATGCCATCTTCGGACCGATAGATCGCTTCGAAATCAGCAAGGTGCTCCAGGGTGTTGGGCCCCTGCGCGACAAAGTTGTCTTGCAGCGAATAGGTTGCGCCATAGCGCATCTGGCCGATGTAAACAGCAGCCGAGCCTGTAAGCAGCAAGGCATCGTCCTCGCCACCTTCAAAATGGTGAAGGTAGGCCGATTCCCCCAGAAGCCTCAGCGTCATGTCTTCGCCAAGTTCGAAACTCGCAGACCCTGCCGCGAGCATGGCCTGTTCGCTGCGGGCTTTCAGGCCCTCGTCGATCTGATCGGGGGTTCATTGACCGGCGCGTTGATGACGCAATCCAACGCGATAGCCAAGCTCTCCCTCTTCATAGCAATCGGCGGGATCGGCGCCTTTGCAGCCATTGAGGGTAAATTGGAAAGACGCGCCACCCGCGGTGTTTCCCGCTCCACCATCGGAGAGCCGCGTTCCCGGCCTCCGCGAGAAGATCGATTCGCTCAAGGCTGTGCGGTCGGTTGTGAATGCAGCCAGCGCAAATACGTGATTGAACCCCTGTCCCTCAAAATCCAAGGAAATCTCGGCCCCAAGGCGCTCTTCGGCATCGACTTCAGATGCCAGGTTGCTGTCATTTATGCCTGCAAGACCTCGCTCGCCCGGCTGAAGACGGTGTCGAACTTTCCGGCCTGCAGCGTAATCGGATCCAGCTCGGCAATGGCGTAAAATTCGCCCAGATGGGTACCGATCCCCGCGAAAGCCGCGCTCCGGCCGGGAACCGGATCGTTTACCGGCTCGGTGATGATCGAGGCCATCAGTTTAAAGTAATCCGTTGGCGCAACAAACACATCAGCGGTAGCTGCCGGCCGCAGAACATCGGCCTCGAGGAATGATAGATCGGCAGCGAAGATCCAGTCGTTCTGCAGCTCCGTTGAAATCTCGTGGCCCAGGCAAGGCGCCTCACAGTCTTCGGCCGGCCCTTGGGACGGGAACAAGAGAAGCCCCAGACTGCCCAACGCGAAGGCAAGACGTATCCGCAACGTCAAACTCCCCCGGCGCGAAGCCTTGGGCAATCTCTCGCTGGAAACCAGCTTGGTCATGACTCTTCGTGTTGGTCAGCATGCCCCCTCATTTTCCCTCCCCCTTGTGGGGGAGGGAGAAGGAAGGGGCAATACTTCCGAAACTTGGTATCAGTCCGGGCCGCCGAACGCACGGATCACCTCAGCGCGGCGCCTTTCCGGCGCAGCCGTGGAGCTTCATCTTCTCGACAGTCGCTGCCACCCACCATGCGCACGCGGCCCTCGGCCATAGCGTCCTCAAGTTGATAGTCACCCTTGGACCACACCGCTTCGATACCGGCACGGAAAGCATGGCGAAGATCAGTGCCGGCGTTGAACTTGTGGACACCTGCAGCACGCGCCGCCGGAACCTCGTTCTCGGGAATGCATGAAGCGCCATGCAGCACCAGCGCAATGCCGGCGGAGATCGACAGATAGTCCACGCCGGTCTCCGCGACGAAGCGTTGGGCCTCAACCGGCATCGGTATAATAGTCGGGCCAATGCACGCTCTGGCCCACATCCGGAATCTTGCCGAGTTCTGCCTTGACCGGAATGCCGAAGTCGTGGGCGATCTCGACAATGCGCCGCGTCGTCTTGATGTTGTCTTCGAACGGTAGTTGTGAGGCACGACGGCGCGGCCCACTTGCAGGAAGACCGGCGCCTCAGCCTGCTCGGCCGCCCAGACGAGGGCTGTTGTTTCTCGATGGCCGGGCTGAAGGGGATCTGCGTGTCCGGCGTGGTGACGCGCACGATCAGCGCCTTGAGGCAATCAACAGCCCTTTCGGCGACAATGGCCGAAATTTCGGCGGCGGCCCCGCAGGTGGTGTGAGCGGGATCGAAGATGACGAGACGACTGGTGCGCGCCACCGAATTGAGGATGGCGTCCGAGTCCAGCGGCACCATGGTGCGCGGATCGATCACTTCGATCGAGATGCCTTCGGCTTCAAGTTTCGCCGCAGCCTGCATGGCCACATGCACGTTAGTCGAAATGGGGTCAACACCGCGGGCGAGCGACGGAGCGAAGGGCGGGCCGAACCAGTCCTTCGGGGCGGGCGGTCAACCGCTGCCGGCGCCAAGCGGCGCAGACCGCGATCCATGGGGCGATGCCGTCTGGGTCGAATGCGCCGACGGAAAGCTCCGGCGCACTCAACCCGGCCTGGGTTTGCTGGCTCATGGAATATCCGAACGGGTGGCTCGACTAAGGGCGCTCGGCAACGCCATCGTTCCGCAAGTCGCCGCGCAAATCCTCGCGGCCATCATCGCCTCCGAGGCCCGCCCATGAGTGAGGCCCCGGTCCTTCAGCCCGATCGCATCGGCGATGCTGCGCCATGTCGAACAGGTGTTCGGCGGCGGCTTTGATGGTGCGCTCGGTGGGCTTGTCGAACTGGCATGGACCGATCCGGCGACCGGCGCGCTTCGCCACGGGCAGTTGTTCGGCACCGATCAACTCGATGAACTGTTCGAGCGCGCCGAAGCGCTGAACCGCGTCGAAGGCAGCAACGTCTATCTCGGCGCGGCGCTTCGCAAACCGGGAACCATTGCGGATCGGCGCGCGTCCGATGCGGCCTTCTATTCCGCGCCCTTTGCCTAGGCCGATATCGACGATGATTGCGTCGATGCGGCCATCAGGTCGGCGAAGGCGGCGGGCGCGGCGCCGACCATGACAATTGTCACCGGCCGCCATCCGCATGTGCGCGCGCAATTGTGGTGGCGGCTTGTGGACGCCGAACGGGATGGCGCGGCCATCAAGGCGTTGTGCTCCGGGATCGGCCTGGCGCTCGGCGGCGATAGCACCGTGTCAAACCCGTCCCGCGTGCTCCGGCTTGGCGGATCAATCGCCTGGCCGGTCAAGCCCGGGCGCATTCGCGAAACCACCGAAGTCCATATCCCCGAGGACGGTCGCCCGCCTGACTATTGGGCGGCGACGCTCGCCAAATCATTCGCCGCACCCGCCCCGCTCCTGAACGCTGCTCCGAAGTCGCCGGAGCAATCCGCTCCTCCGAGCACGCCTGCGTCGGCCGCGCCGAAACCGCTCGATCTGCCCATCAGCAGTCTGTCGGTCGAGGCGACGCTGGCGGCGATCCAGCGCAATGACCGCTGGCATCAGAACGCCGTGCGCCTCGTCGGCAACTGGGTGGCGCGCGGTTTGTCGGATGCGGAGATCCTGTCATTCGCGCCCGCATTGACCATCGGCCGCGCGGCGGACGGGCGAAGCTATACGCCCGATCAAACCCGCCAGCAGCTCGCATCGATGATCATCGGTGCGCGGCGCAAGTGGAACGTCCCGAACCCGCAAATTGCCATCGACGACAAGCTCACCATCCCGCCTCTCGACATCGAATGGGAGGACGGCGCGCACGCCGCCATGATCCCGCGCCGCCGCTGGCTCGTCGGCTCGTTTGCGATCCGCGGCCATCTCACCGTGCTTGTCGCCCCTCCCGGTGCGGGCAAGTCAACGCTCGGCATTGCGCTGGCGGTGGCCGGCATCACCGGCCGCTGGCCAAGATCGTCGGCGAAACCGTTCACGAGACCATCAAGGCGTGGGTCTGGAACAATGAAGACGACCGCAACGAACTGCGCCGCCGCCTTGGCTCGCGATCATGCAGCAATGGAACGTCGCGCCCGCCGATCTGCGCTGGCCAAGCTCGGGCTCGATTCAGGCTCGGAGCGCCCGCTCGTCATCGCCAAGGCGACGAAGGACGGCGCGGTCGTTCGCCTGCCGGACATCGAAGCCATCATCGAGCGCGTTCAGGCTGAAGGCATCGGGCTCCTGATCGTCGATCCCTTCGTCGAAACTCACGAGGTTGACGAAAACAACAACGCCCAGATCAAGGCCGTCGCCGCCATGTGGCGCGAAGTGGCTCAGGCAGCGGCGATTGCGCGGTTGTCATCGTCCACCACACCGGCAAGCCGCCGTCGGCTTCGCCCGATGCGTGGACGGGATCGCTTTCGGCCACGCGCGGCGCGTCGTCGCCGGCCGGCGTCGCGCGGATCATGCGCACGCTCTTCGCCATGTCGCAGAGCGACGCCGACAAGTTCGGGCTCGATGCGGACGAGCGCCGCCAATGGGTGCGGCTCGATGATGCGAAGGCGAACCTGTCGCTTAACCGTTCGATTTTGCCCACCGAGGCAATTCAAGAAAATATTTCAGCTCTCCTTTTACTTTGTCGTCAAGCAATTCAGGGATGAGATACCGGAGTCCTTGATAATCAGCAAATCCAATAGGTCGTTGCGGCTCGCTCCACGCTCGGGTGATGTGCTTTTGAACCGTTGGGTTCATCCGAATGGCACCCAGGTTTGCTTTATCAATGATTCGCGAAAGTAATTCGGCGTCTCTGGACACGATTTTATTGTTCAGACGCTCATTGAGCATTGCTTTAGGATTGTCGTGGTTCGTTGCCAAATTCTCCCAATGATCATTGGCGAACGAAACAAGAGACAGCACGACTGCAAGCAATCGGGAAAATGCCGAACGGTCGGAGACGGTATTCGGCAGCGATGCGAAAGCGGCCTCAAACTGTGGCCCATCTGGCCTATACCGATCCCAACCCCGCAAAGCCTGTATCCAAGGGCGGCGACGTGATTGATACTCAGAGAGCATCGGCTGCACGAGACAATCCTTGAAGTACGGCAACTTGTTTTCTGGAACTTGTAATTCATCAAAGCGTACAAGTTGCGCCGTCAGACCCTCGGCACCTTCCGCTGAAAATTGGCACTTGAGGACAAGAGTGCGAGCTTCAAGCGAAGCCTGCACCGCCTCATGGTCCAGAGTGAAAACTTTGCCTCGATGCCGTCGGATCACATCACGAAAGCTCTGTGGTAAATCGCTTGCAAATGGATCCACCCCATAAAGTACCCAGAGGATCGGGATGCCCTCGCGCTCATAGTGCAGGCAGCGCTCGGATATTTCGGCTTGGAAAGTGCGAGACATTTGCAATTCAACCACAAAATCTCGTCCTTCCCATGTGAAACATACGTCGGGATAACGACCGTAGGAGTTTTCGGTAGGCGGTAGGTACTGATCGACCCTGATGTTACTGGACTTTGCATCAAGTGCGACAAGTTTTGCGACTTGTTCGCACATGAACCGGTGCGCGGGTGATTCTTGATTGCCATGGTATTGCGAAGCCTTTGGGGTCTGTAAAATGAACTGTGTCAGGGTTTAGTCTGGATGAGGAAGGATTACGCGAATGGCACTGACACCCGAGATTTTGAATGAATTGACCAAGGACTGCAAGACGCCTGAAGATGTCGGCAAGCTCTATAGCCAGATGCTTCAGCAGATGATCAACCGGAGCCTGAACGCGGAGATGGATGCGCACCTTGAAGAGGGCCGCCGCAGCCAGGCTGGCCTGCCTTCTTCAGGGCCGGTCCGGCCCCGCCGCAACGGCATGACGGCGAAGCAGGTGCAAAGTCTGGGCGGCGTTCTGGAGATTGCAACACCGCGAGATAGAGATGGCAGCTTTGAACCGCAGCTTGTGAAGAAGCGGCAAGTGCGCCTGGGTGGCATGGAAGACAAGATCCTGACGCTCTATGCCAAGGGCATGACGACGCGGGACATCGAGGATGCGGTGCATGATCTTTATGGCGTTTCGGTCCCGCACACGCTGATTGCCGAAGTGACCGATGCGGTTCTGGATGAGGCGCGGGCCTGGCAGAACCGCCCTCTCGATGCGATCTATCCGATCGTCTGGCTGGACGGGATTGTTGTGAAGGTCAGGGCCAACAAGCAGGTGATCAACAAATCGGCGCATGTGGTTCTGGGCGTTAATCCGCGTGGAGAAAAGGAGGTTCTGGGGCTGTGGCTGGCCGAGAACGAGGGCGCGAAGTTCTGGCTTTCCGTGTTGACCGAGTTGAAGCATCGCGGCGTTGAAGACATCTACATCGCCTGCATGGACGGCTTGAAGGGCCTGCCGGAAGCCGTGGGTGCGGCCTTTCCGAAGACCCTGACGCAGCTGTGCATCGTGCATCTGGTGCGGGCCAGCCTGCGCTATGTCAATGCCGCCGATGCCAAGGCCGTGGTGGCCGGCCTGAAGCGGATCTACCAATCGGCCAGCGCCGAGGAGGCCGCGGCCGAGCTTGATGCATTCGAGGTGGCATGGGCCAAAAAATACCGCTCGGTGGTTCGCATGTGGCGCGACAACTGGGGCAACATCATTCCGTTCTTCCAGTTCCTGCCCGAAATCCGAAAGGTGATTTACACCACCAACGCCATTGAAAGCCTGAACATGAACTTACGCAAACTGACGCGCAACCGGCGCATCTTCCCGAATGACGATTCCGTGCTAAAGTCGCTGTTCTTGGCAATCCGGGAAGCGTCAAAAAACTGGAACACAATCCATCACTGGAAACCGGCCCTGCAAAGCTTCCAGCTGATGTTCGGCGAAGATCGCATGCCAATCAAGGCCATGTGAAAAACCGCCCTGACACAGTTCATTTTACAGACCCGTGCCGTTCGCACATTTCGCCTCATGGCCCCGGAAGGCGGAAAAACTGCCGTTCAATTGGAAAGCAGGCCAGTATCTCACTCTCAATCTGGAGACACCAACTGGACCAATAAAACGCGCTTACACCATTGCATCCTCTCCCAACCAAACACGCTTTGTCGAGATCACAGTGAAACGTGAGGCGCAAGGCGTTGGTTCGACTTTCTTGCACGACCATATCGATGCGGGCAGCTTCCTTGACGTCTTGGGCCCAGCCGGAAACTTCACCTTTAGCGGGCTCGAAGCACCGGGCATCGTATTGATCGCGGGAGGTGTTGGTATCACCCCAATGATGAGCAAGATTCGCAACCTGACTGAACAGGCTTGGGAGCATCCGGTTTGGCTCATCTATGCGGTGCAAAAGTTCGATCAAGTTATTTTTGTGAACGAACTGGCGATCCTGCGTGAACGCCACCCAAATTTCCAGATTTTGATCGTACCGACGGAAGCAAGTGATCCGACATGGACTGGACCAAAAGGATTTCTCACAACAAACATCATCAAGAATTTTGTGCCAGATATTGTGACTCACCGTGTCCATATCTGCGGACCAACACCGATGATGAACGCGGTTCTGGGAATCTTGCATTCGCTTGAGGTTCCCGACGATCAGGTGTTCACTGAGTCATTTGGCGCGGTTCCCGTTGATACCAGCCCAGATGCTGCCGAAGAAGTTCAATTGGTGTTCAAGCGTTCCAACCGCAGTGTGATTGCCAAGCGCGGCGAAAGCATCGTGCGTGTGGCCGAAGCAAATGGCATTGCGATTGATTATTCATGCCGCAGTGGCGAGTGTGGCTCTTGCCGTTGCAAGGTTCTTGAAGGCGACGTAAAGATGCCCAAGGGTACGTCACTGTCAGATAAAGACATTGCCAAGGGCGAGATTCTTGATTGTGTTGCAAGGCCCGTGTCAAACCGTGTCGTTCTGGATTTGTAATGGTCTAAATTTTAAAACCCGAGCGGGTCGATACGGCCAAAATGGCTTTGTCGATCCATGGTCGTAGAGGCGTCATCGCTGTAAGCACGATAGCCGCAACCCCCATTGAACCCAGTATATCAAACGGGAAATGCACTCCCAGAAACACCCGCGTCCAACTGGTCAGAGCAGCCAGTGCAACGGCGGCCCAACCGTAACCGCGCAACTTGGCATTCAGCAACATTCCAAAAGCCAGCGTCCACATCAATGTCGCATGATCACTTGGAAAGCTGGTCTCCACAGCGTGGCCAATGTAATTTGGACTGAGGCCAAGCGCAAAGGGGCGCGGATGAGGGAGTAGAGAACCAATTCCATAATTGATTCCCAAAGCAATCAGCCCACACAGCACTGCATAGATCAAAGAGGTTCGCTCTCTTGTGTGACCGCGAAGCCAAGCCAGCAGGAACAGTGCTAGCAGCAAAACCACCGGATACTTCGCTGCGGCTAGAGCAAGTGCCAATGGCATTCCAGAAAGTCCGGCTGGAGCGCTGAAGATGTCAAAAAGATGTCGATTGAAGATTTCGAAGTCCATTTTTATCACTCCCCTTGCTTGGTTGGTGTTGCTGATACCCCAAATACAAAACCCGCCGTCCATTTCTGGAGCGGCGGGTTTTGTAAGTAAAAAGTGAATGAAAGGATTCTCTGTTCTTCGCAGGCCTGGCAACGACCTACTCTTCCGCGTCTTAAGACGAAGTACCATTGGCGCTGGAGCGATTTACGGCCGAGTTCGAGATGGGATCGGGTATGGACGCTCCGCCAAAGCCACCAGGCCAGCGAAGAACAGAGAAGGAAGCGAGTAGCGAATAGTAAGTAGCGAGTAGGGAAGAAAAAACACTTCCCCAATTCGCCATTCGCCATTCGCCATTCGCCTGAGCACATCAGGTCTTCCAATTTACTGTAATCTGCGCAGCTCATCAAAGATCATGACAATCAATAATG